>NZ_JAPFHC010000036.1:0-68901 GCF_059803535.1 Pseudomonas sp. RP-B7 | reverse complement strand
GTCCCCTTCGTCTAGTGGCCTAGGACACCGCCCTTTCACGGCGGTAACAGGGGTTCGAGTCCCCTAGGGGACGCCATTTGCGGGAATAGCTCAGTTGGTAGAGCACGACCTTGCCAAGGTCGGGGTCGCGAGTTCGAGTCTCGTTTCCCGCTCCATATTCAACAAAAACGCCGATCAGCGATGATCGGCGTTTTTGTTTGTGCGTGATTGATGGCCGATGAAAAAAGCCCGCCATCGCGGCGGGCTCCCTTGTCGAGGTCAGAGCTTCGGTAACTGCCCGACACGCCCCATCATTTCAGTGACGATCTGCAAATCCAGCAGGAACTGCTCGACTGTCTTGAACTCATTGTCGGTGTGCCCGGTGTACTTCACTTCGGGCCGCGCCAGGCCGAATTGCACGCCATTGGGCAGTTCATGCACCGAGGTCGCCCCGGCCGACGTGCCGAACTTGTGCTCCATGCCCAGGTTTTCGCTGGCCACTGCCAGCAGCGCCTTGACCCACTCGCCTTCCGGGTTGCGGTACATCGGCTCGGCCACCGAGTAGGTGAAATCCACCTTGACCTTGGTGTGCTTGTCCCAGGCGCTGAGTTTGTCGGCGATTTCCGCTTTCAACGTCTCTGGGGATTTACCCTTCGGCACCCGCAGGTTCACTGCCAGTTTGAAGGCGTTGTCATCCTGGCCGACAAACGTCAGCGAGGTGGTCAGCGGCCCCATGAACTCGTCGGAGAAACCCACCCCCAGCTTGCCGCCCAGGTAATCCAGGCCCCAGTTGTCGGACGCATAACGCGCGGCGTCGGTGATGTGGTTGTGCTTGAGGGCGATCTTGCCGTCGATGCTGTGGATCAACTCGAGCATGCGCGCCACCGGGTTGATGCCGGATTCAGGCTCGGAGGAGTGCGCTGAAACACCGGTCACCGTCAGCTTCACTTCTTTACCGGCCGCCTTGGCTGCCACCTCGAAGTCGCCACCATTGGCCTTGGCATACGCCGCACCGGCTTTTTGCAGGCTGGCCGCCAGTTCGGCGGGCTTGTCGCTGACAAAGGTCGCCACCGAGGCCGATGGAATCTGGTTGGTCGCCATGCCCCCGGTCATCGCAATGATTTCCGCACCCTTGCCTTCGCCTTTACGGCGCGGGAAGGTGGCCATCACGGTGCCGTAGCCTTTCTCGGCAATCACCACCGGATAGCCACCGTCCAGCGCTAGGTTGTACTGCGGTGTCGGGTTCTTTTCGAAGTAATACGGGATCGCATCGCCGGAAGTTTCCTCGGTGGTGTCCACCAGCAGTTTGAACGTGCGCGCCAACGGCAGCTTCTCTTCCTTGATCACCTTCATGGCATACATCGCCACCACGATGCCGTTCTTGTCATCCTCGGTGCCACGGCCGTACATGCGGTCGCCGATCAGCGTGACCTTGAACGGGTCGAGCTTGGTGCCATCTTTCAACACCCAGTTTTCCGGCGTGACCGGCACTACGTCGGCATGGGCGTGAATGCCGACCACTTCATCGCTGGCGCCTTCCAGGGAAATTTCATACACGCGGTTGTCGATATTGCGGAAGTTCAGGTTGAAGGCCTCTGCCAGGTCCTTGAGCTTGGCCGCGATCCTGAGGAACTCCGGGTTTTTGTACTGCGGCATACCGTCGATGTTGAAGGTCGGAATTTCCACCAGCTCGCGCAGGGTTTCGGTGGCGGCTTTGCCGTACTTCACGCGGGTATAAATGCCCAGCAGGCGATTGATCTCGTTCTGCTGGTCGGCGTTCAGCGGCTTGTTGTCGAGAAAGGCGCTGATCGCCGGGCCCACGTCGGCGGTCTTGCCCAGGTCGCCCTTGGCCAGGGTGCCGAGGAAACCACGGAAATCAGTGACGGAGGTTTCGTTGAAATTCTTGAGAATCGCGGTGCTTTGCTCGGCGGAGATGTTGGCGAAGGCGGGGGTGACGATCGCCGAGAGGCTGGCTGCGAACAGGCTGGCAGCCGCCAGTTGCTTGAGTGGGAAGTGCATTGTTGGAGCATTCCTTTGCAGGTGGTGAGTAAGAGGTTTCTGACTGAAGTGTCAGAAACATTTCCACACACTAACACTGCAAAGGAGGGGGTGGGAGACCCGAGTGAGGGAATTTTCCTGCTTCGCTCTGCAATCACTGCCCGATCAGAAGCGGCGATTTTCACGGTTGATGGCTAACCAAATACAGGGTTTGGGTGAATGTTCCATCGAGGTTGGGCGCGGAAGTCATTGTGCCGGTAACCCCGGCATATTTTCCCGTGCTGCCGAGGACGGCGACTGTGGATTGACCCGCTTCAAGCTCCTGCCCGCCTACGACGATGGTGCCTATGACGGTTTTATCGGGGCCGAAGAACAGCAGTGTCCATTGGCATTGGCTGTGTACCCCCGGCAGGGTGGTGACGCAGTAGCCACTGTTGCTGCCGATGTCTTTGCGGTCCTGGTCCATCAAGGGTTGATCGAATACAAAAAGATCGCCTTGGGAGGCGCCCACAGGCCCGATATCGACTGCGTTTTTGAGGCCGCGCGTACCGTCGGCGAGGGTGACGAGGGTCAGTGTTTGCACGTTGTTGACGCAGGCGCTCAGAGGGATAAGCAACAGCAACATGCAAGAAAAGCGAAGGGCGGCGGTTTTCATGGGCGGGCTCTCATGTGAGTGACCTGAACGCGCAGCACCGCTAAAGCTGCGCCCAGAGAGTGCAAGGCTAGCAAGCGAACGACATTTTACAAGGTGCCTGGGGTGGGGCTGGATACTCGTCTGTCACCTACAGCGCTTTGGCAGAGGGCCCGTCCCACAACTGCTCATGCAGTTGCCCTACACGTTTAGCCATCGCTTCATTGCGCATCACCACCTCCAGGTTGCGTGAATTATCCAGGTAGCCGCCCAACCAGTTGCTGGTGCCAATCCAGGCGCCTCGGTCTTTCTGAAATACCGCGGTTTACGGTTTTGGGGCGGCTTCGCCCCCCGGCGCGGGGCAAGCCTGCTCACTGCAAAGCTCGTAGCGGACGCAGAGGGCGCCTTTTTTTTCCGAGAGGGCGAGGATTTTTACCTGGCCCAGTTCGCTCAGGGCCTGGACGTGTGTGCCGCCACAGGCGTAGGCGGGCAATTCGCCGAAGCCGACTTCGCGGGTGCCTTCATCCAAGGCCATATGGCGCGAGTAATCCGCGGCGATCCATTGGTTGACCTGTTGCTGGATGGTCTCGGCGTCGATGGTTTGTGCCGCTTCACCACGGATAAAAGTGATCTTGCCTTCGCCCGGCCAGTGATGGGCCTTGATCGGCATCCAGCCGAGGCTTTCGCCGGCGTTGCCGATCAGGTGCCCGGCAGAATGCAGGCGGGTGTGCAGGGCGCGGCGTGTCTCATCGACGCGCGCGCTGATCGGACCAAGGGCGACCGCTTGATCAACGTAGTGCACCACCTGGTCGGCTTCCTGGATGACGCGCAATACCTGGCTGTCACCGAGCCAGCCGGTATCGAATGGCTGGCCACCGCCTTGGGGATGGAAGATCGTCGACTGCAGGATGACTGCAAATTGCGCCTCGTGGGGCGTGCAACTGAGCACTTCGAGCTCGGCCGTCAGGTGGTCATGGGTGAAAAACAGGCGCTCGGTCATTTTCTACATCCGCATCAGGGTTCTGCGCGCAGTATAAATAGTGCGTCAATAGGTGATAATCCGCTCAATTATCAATGGACCTGTGCGTCATGAGCATCAATCTTCCTTTGCCGCTGCTGGGCGAAATGGCGATTTTCGTCAAGGTGGTGGAAACCGGCAGCTTTTCCGCGGCCGCCCGGCAAATGGGCGCTTCGCCGTCATCGGTCAGCCGCAGCATTTCGCGCCTGGAAAAAGCCCTGGCCACGCGTTTGCTGCAACGCACCACGCGCAAATTGCGTTTGAGCGAGGGCGGTGAAGAGGTATTCAAGCGTTGCCAGGACATGGTCAACGCGGCGCGCTCGGTGATGGAAGTCAGCGGCCAATTTACCCATGAGGCCGAAGGCCTGGTACGGGTCAGCGTGCCCAAGGCGGTGGGGCGGTTTGTGGTGCATCCCCATGTGCCGGAGTTCTTGCGGCGTTATCCCAAAGTGGATGTGCAGTTGATCCTGGAAGACCGGCCGGTGGATTTGATCGACGACAACCTGGATCTGATCCTGCGCATCTCCGAAAGCCCGCCGCCGGGGTTGGTGGGGCGGCCATTGTTTCCCATCGAACACTTGCTGTGCGCGACGCCGCAGTATCTGGCTGAGTACGGCACGCCGGAGCATCCCCATGACCTGCTGGAGCACAGTTGCATCTACCTGGGAGAAACTGCCGCGGATGCGCGCTGGAAGTTTCGCCAGGCTGGCAAGACGGTGACGGTCGGGGTGCGTGGGCGTTATGCGGCGAACCATACCGGCGTGCGGTTGGATGCGGTTTTGCAGCATGTGGGTATTGGCAGTCTGCCGTACTTTACGGCGCGCCATGATCTGGACGCGGGGAGGGTCGTGCAGGTGTTGCCGCAGTGGGATTTTATTGCGTCGTACCACGGCGATGTGTGGCTGCTGCATTCGCCAACGCGGTATCTGCCGCCCAAGCTGCGGGTGTTTATTGATTATCTGGTGGAGTGCATGGCCAAAGAGCCGACGTTGCGCCGACGGTAGATACACGGTCTAAAAAATGTGGGAGCGGGCTTGCTCGCGAAAGCGGTCTGCCAGTTGATGAATATATTGACTGACACTCCGTATTCGCGAGCAAGCCCGCTCCCACATTGGGTTCTGCGGTGTTTCGACTATCAGTGCTTGCTTTGGTCTTCAGGCATGGCCAGCAGCTGCTTTTCCTGGTTCCAGTCGAACGGTTCGTCGTTCTGTTCGGCTTCGAAGCGACGCTCTTCCAGGGCCTGGTACATGTCCAGTTCTTCGTCCGGCATGAAGTGCAGGCAATCGCCGCCAAAGAACCACAGCAAGTCGCGTGGCACCAGATGGGCGATTTGTGGGTAGCGCAAGATGACCTGGCTCATCAGGTCCTGGCCCAGGTACTGGCTTTCGATCGGGTCGATCGGTAGCAGGGCGCGCAATTCGTCGAAACGCTCCAGAAACAAGGTGTGGCTTTCCTCGGGCACCTGTTCGGCTTCGCCGACGGCAACCAGGATGCTGCGCAGGTGGTCGAGCAAGACGAGATGATCGGCAACGACGTTGGACACGAGATAAGTCCTCTAAAGCAAAAACGGGCGCGAGAGTATATAGCCCTCGCGCCCGTATTTATATGACCGCCGGTATCAGCGGACTGTGCCCTCTGCCTGGGCCAGCTCTTCCTTGCTGAAATCATCCACGTCGATCACCTTGCGCCGCGCCGCTTCGGCGTCGCGCAGGGTTTGCGCTTCGGCCGGTTGCAGCACGCCCGCTTCCAGCGCCGCGTCGATGGCATGCTCGCCAGCCGCCGGTTTGACCTGGCCGCTCTTGAGCGCGGTATGCAGTTTCTTCTGCAACGCATGGCTGGCGCCCAGGAGGTCGTAGGCATGTTGCAGGGCGCCGACCGGGTCTTGCGTCGATTGCGGGCGGTAGCAGCCAGCCAGCAACTCTTCCAGGGTCGGATCGCCCTTGGCGCGGCCGATCACTGCGGCGACTTCGGCATCCAGCGCATCGGATGGCCCGGTATGCCGACGGCCGAACGGGAACACGATCACCCGCAGCAGGCAACCGAGCACCTTGTTCGGGAAGTTGCTGAGCAGTTCGTCCAGTGCGCGCTCCGATTCACCCAGGCTTTCCTCCATGGCCCAGGCGAACAGCGGCTCCATGTGGCCCGGCGAGTCCAGGTCGTGGTAACGCTTGAGCGCCGCCGAGGCCAGATACATGTGGCTGAGTACATCGCCCAGGCGTGCCGACAGGCGTTCGCGGCGTTTGAGTTCGCCACCCAGCAGCATCATGCTCAGGTCGGCGAGCAGGGCGAACGCCGCGGCCTGACGGTTCAGCGCGCGGAAATAACCCTGGCTCAAGCGGTTGCCCGGTGCTTTCTCGAAGTGACCGATGCCCAGGTTCAACACCAGGGTGCTGGCGGCGTTGCTCACGGCAAAACCAATGTGTTGCATCAACAGGCCATCGAATTCCTTCAGCGCCTGATCGTGGTCTTCACGACCGGCCAAGGCCATTTCCTTGAGCACGAACGGATGGCAGCGGATCGCGCCCTGGCCGAAGATCATCAGGTTGCGCGAGAGGATATTCGCGCCTTCCACGGTGATGAAGATCGGCGCACCTTGCCAACTGCGCCCCAGGTAGTTGTTCGGGCCCATGATGATGCCCTTGCCGCCGTGCACGTCCATGGCGTGGCCGATGCACTCGCGGCCGCGTTCGGTGAGGTGGTACTTGAGGATCGCCGACAGCACCGAGGGTTTCTCCCCGAGGTCCACCGCGTTGGCGGTGAGCATGCGCGCACTGTCCATCAGCCAGGCATTGCCGCCGATCCGCGCCAGGGCTTCCTGGATACCTTCGAACGCCGACAGCGGGACGTTGAACTGCTCGCGGACCTGGGCATATTGGCCGGTGACCAGGCTGGTGAACTTGGCGGCGCCGGTGCCCACGGCAGGCAGGGAAATCGAACGGCCCACGGACAGGCAGTTCATCAACATCATCCAGCCCTTGCCGAGCATCTCCTGGCCGCCAATCAGGAATTCCAGGGGGATGAACACGTCCTTGCCGGAGTTGGGACCGTTCATGAACGCGGCGCCCAGCGGCAGGTGGCGACGGCCGATTTCCACACCCGGTGTATCGGTGGGGATCAGCGCGAGGCTGATGCCCAGGTCTTCCTCTTCACCCAGCAGGTGATCCGGGTCATGGGCCTTGAACGCCAGCCCGAGCAGGGTCGCGACCGGGCCCAGGGTGATATAGCGTTTTTCCCAGTTCAGGCGCAGGCCGAGGGTTTCCTTGCCTTGCCATTCACCTTTGCAAATCACCCCGGTGTCGGGCATGGCACCGGCGTCGGAGCCGGCCAGCGGGCCGGTGAGGGCGAAGCACGGAATGTCGTCGCCCCGGGCCAGGCGCGGCAGGTAGTGGTTGCGTTGCTCGTCGGTGCCGTAGTGCAGCAACAGTTCGGCCGGGCCGAGGGAGTTGGGCACCATCACGGTGGACGCCAGGTCGCCGCTGCGGGTCGCGAGTTTCATCGCCACCTGGGAGTGGGCGTAGGCCGAGAAGCCCTTGCCGCCGTATTCCTTGGGGATGATCAGGGCGAAGAAGCCATGGGTCTTGATGTGCTCCCAGGCGGCGGGCGGCAGGTCCATGGCCTGGCCGATGTCCCAGTCGCTGACCATTGCACAGAGTTCTTCGGTGGGGCCGTCGATAAACGCCTGTTCTTCTTCAGTCAGTTGGGCCTTGGGGTAAGCGAGCAGCTTGTCCCAGTCCGGGCGGCCGCTGAACAGTTCGCCATCCCACCACACGGTGCCGGCGTCGATGGCATCGCGTTCGGTCTCGGACATCGGTGGCAGGACTTTCTGGAACCAGCTGAACAGCGGCTTGGTGAAGTATTGGCGGCGCAGGTCGGGCAGCAGCAACGGCGCGGCGACAACGGCGATCAGTATCCAGAAAACCAGCAGCAGCCAGCCTGGCGCGTGGCTCCATGCGCCCATCGCCAGCAGGTAGACGGCGACCACGCCCAGGGCGGGCAGGGGCGCGGTGCGCCGGTGTGCCTGGTAGGCAATGCCGACCACCAGAACCAGTATCCACAACAACAGCATATTCAATCCTCCGTGAAACCAGGGGCGAAACCACCAGGGAGCTTAGTCGGCATCCGAGCAAGCGGGGTGATCCGGGTGTAACGAGATTTGGCCGATTCGTCGTTATCTCGATGGCAGGCCTGTGGTTAGACTCCAGGCTTCCTTCGGAGATAACGCTCATGGATACGTACCTGAGTCCCAGCCGCTTCATCGATAGTGACCACCCTGCGGTGGTGGAGTTCGCCGAAAAGCATCGCAGTACCAGTGCGGATTTTAATGACCAGGCAGTCAGTCTTTATTACGCCGTACGTGAGGCGATTCGCTACAACCCCTATACCTTCAGCCGCGATCCCAGCACCTTGAATGCCAGCTTCGCCTTGGCCAGCGGTGAAAGCTATTGCGTGCCCAAGGCCAACCTGCTCGCTGCTTGCGCTCGCCACTGCGGCATCCCGGCGCGTATCGGCCTGGCGGATGTGCGCAATCATCTGTCGACGCCGCGCCTGCTCGCTTTACTCAAAAGCGATGTATTCGCCATGCACGGTTACACCGAACTTTACTTGCGCGGGCGTTGGGTCAAGGCCACCCCGGCATTCAACAGGCAGTTGTGTGACGTGTTCGATGTGCCGCCGCTGGAATTCGATGGGATCAATGACAGTGTGTTCCACGCGTTCAACCGCCAGGGGCAGCGCTCGATGGAGTACATCGTCGACCATGGGCAGTTTTCCGATGTGCCTGAAGCGTTTTTCTTCGAGCATATTCGTACGTGTTACCCGCATCTGTTTGCCGCAGACAGTCCGCCGCTGCTCGGTGACATGCACACCGATTCAAGCCGTGGGTGAACCGGCGTATGCTGCTGCGCTCACCACACAATAAGGCACTGTCATGCTGAAAATCTGGGGTCGTAAAAATTCATCAAACGTCAGGAAAGCACTGTGGTGCGCCGAAGAACTCGGCCTGGACTATGAGTCAATCGATGCCGGCGGGGCGTTTGGTGTGGTCGACACCCCGCAGTACAGGGTGCTGAACCCCAACGGCCGGGTGCCGATGATCGAAGACGGCGACTTTGTACTGTGGGAGTCCAATACCATTGTGCGTTACCTCTGCGCCAAGCAGGGGGGGAGTTGGTATCCCAGTGATGTGAAGGCGCGCGCCAGCGCCGAGAAGTGGATGGACTGGACCACTTCCACTCTCGCCGAGCCGTTCAAGACGGTGTTCTGGGGCATCCTGCGCACCCCGGCGGAAAAACAGAACTGGGACAGCATTCACGCCGCGCGCCAAGCCTGCATCGATGTGCTCGGCACCGTGGAAAAAGCCCTCGCCGAGCAGCCGTATCTGTCGGGCAGCGAATTCGGCATGGGTGATATTCCCCTGGGCTGCTTTATCTACGCCTGGTTCGAAATGCCTATCGAACGTCCTGCGATGCCCAATCTAGAGGCCTGGTACCAACGCCTGCAACAGCGCCCGGCCTATCGCAAAGCGGTCATGACCGCGTTGACTTAATACTGACTATTAATACAGGTGACTGTACTTGTGCGGCGCGGGCAGCCACCATGCCTGTCATGCGCCGCCGTTGAACTTCGTGGCGTGCGCCTTCATCTATTCTTCCTCTTCTCTTCTTTGGTGCGTAATCCGATATGAGTTCCGCTCTGTCCATCCGGCAGCTAACCAAAACCTACGGCAACGGTTTCCAGGCCCTGAGTGGTATCGATCTGGACGTTGCCGAAGGTGACTTCTTCGCCTTGCTCGGCCCCAACGGTGCCGGCAAATCCACCACCATCGGCATCCTGTCGACCCTGGTCAACAAGACCAGCGGCACAGTGAACATCTTCGGTCATGACCTGGACACATCCCCGGCCGCGCTCAAGCGTTCCATCGGCGTGGTGCCCCAGGAGTTCAACTTCAACCAGTTCGAAAAGACCTTCGACATCGTCGTGACCCAGGCAGGTTACTACGGCATCCCGGCGAAAATCGCCAAGGAACGTGCCGAGCAATACCTGACCCAACTGGGCCTGTGGGACAAGCGCGACGTCCCCTCGCGCTCGCTGTCCGGCGGCATGAAGCGGCGCCTGATGATTGCCCGCGCGCTGGTGCATGAACCGCGCCTGCTGATCCTCGATGAGCCCACCGCCGGCGTGGACATCGAACTGCGCCGCTCGATGTGGACCTTCCTCACCGAACTGAACGAGAAGGGCATCACCATCATCCTCACCACCCATTACCTGGAAGAGGCTGAGCAGCTGTGCCGCAACATCGGCATCATCGACCACGGCACCATTGTCGAGAACACCAGCATGCGTAACCTGCTGGGCCAGTTGCATGTGGAAACCTTCCTGCTCGACTTGAAGAACAATCTGTCGGTGCCGCCGCAACTGCTCGGCTACCCGAGCCGCCTGGTCGACAGCCACACCCTGGAAGTGCAGGTGGACAAAGCCATGGGCATCACCGCGCTGTTCACGCAGTTGGCGACCCAGAACATCGAAGTGCTGAGCCTGCGCAACAAAACCAATCGCCTTGAGGAGTTGTTCGTGTCCCTGGTGGAGAAAAATCTGGCGAAGGTGGCGTTATGAGTTCCGAACTGCAACCCAACCTCGTCGCGCTGCAAACCATCATCTATCGCGAAGTGAAACGCTTTACCCGGATCTGGCCGCAGACCCTGCTACCGCCGGCGATCACCATGGTCCTGTACTTCGTGATCTTCGGTAACCTGATCGGCCGGCAGATCGGCGACATGGGTGGTTTTACCTACATGGAGTACATCGTGCCGGGGCTGATCATGATGTCGGTGATCACCAACGCCTACGGCAACGTGGTGTCGAGTTTCTTCGGCAGCAAGTTCCAGCGTTCGATCGAGGAACTGATGGTGTCGCCGGTGTCGCCGCATACCATCCTGATCGGCTACACCGTGGGCGGCGTGCTGCGTGGCCTGATGGTCGGCGTGATCGTGACGTTGCTGTCGCTGTTCTTCACCCACCTGCAGGTGCATCACCTCGGGGTCACCATTCTGGTGGTGGTGTTGACGGCGACGATCTTCTCGCTGCTGGGCTTCATCAACGCCGTGTTTGCACGCAACTTCGATGATATTTCGATCATCCCGACGTTCGTGCTGACGCCGCTGACCTACCTGGGCGGGGTGTTCTATTCGATCACCTTGCTGCCACCGTTCTGGCAGACCGTGTCGTTGGCCAACCCGGTGCTGCATATGGTCAACGCGTTCCGTTACGGCATTCTGGGGGTGTCGGACATCAAGATCAGCGTGGCGATCACCTTCATGCTGGTGGCGACCGTGGTGCTGTATATCGGCTGCGCGAAGCTGCTGGTGAGCGGGCGTGGGATGCGTACCTGACTCACTGACTGAATGCGGTCAGAAAATGTGGGAGCGGGCTTGCTCGCGAAGACGGTGTATCAGTCAAAGATGTATTCACTGACCCACTGCGTTCGCGAGCAAGCCCGCTCCCACATTTGGTTATGTGCAAGGCATTATGGCTTTAGTGCCAACTCGATCAGCGCATGCAGCTCTTCAACCTGCAACGGCGCATCCGCAAACAAGATCCTGAACACCGTCGGCGCCGCCAGCAGGTTGATCAACCGCTCCACGCTGGGCGCCTGTTCGCCGGGATAGCGATCCACGATCACCTGCAACTGCCCGCCAATCAGCGCCACGCAATACCCCGGCGTCTGGCTGCATTGCACGTCGCGCATCATGTGGCGTCCCGGCTCTGAACTCATCTCATCCAGATACTGCTCGGCCCAGGCTTGCAGGTCGCCGCGCAGGCTGCCGGTGTTGGCCGGTTCGCTGTCCGGGCGCAGGCGTGCCAGGGCCACATCGGCCAGCAGCACCGAAAGGTCGCCCCAGCGCCGGTAGATGGTCGACGGCGTGACGCCTGCGCGCGCGGCAATCATCGGCACGGTGACGCTGGAACGCTCATGGGCTTCCAGCAATTCGCGCACCGCCGTATGGACGGATTCTTGGACCCGGGCACTACGGCCCCCCGGGCGGAGGCCTTCTTTTATCGCCATGTTTGCGACCTTAACACAAAGAATTTGCTTTAAGCGCCGGCCAGTAGCACACTCAGCAAAAGCAAAATATTAGCTTTAGCGGAGCGTGCCCATGTCCAGCAACCCTTCTAACCGTTCCAGCCTGGTGTTCCTGGCGATCACCTTGCTGACCTTCCTCGCCGCTTCCAGCGCGCCGACGCCGTTGTATCACCTGTATCAGGAAGGCCTGCATTTTTCCGCGGGCATGCTTACGCTGATCTTTGGGGTCTATGCCATCAGCCTGCTGGCGGCGTTGTTGACCGTGGGCTCGCTGTCGGACCACCTGGGGCGCAAGCCGGTGATTTTCGCCGCGCTGGTCCTGGATATGCTGGCGATGTTGCTGTTTATCAATGAGGGCAGCGTGGCCTGGCTGGTTGCTGCACGCACGTTGCAAGGTTTCGCCACTGGCATGGCCACCGCCGTGCTCGGTGCCGCGCTGCTCGACCACGATCGCCAGCAGGGGCCGCTGGTCGACAGTGTGGCGCCGTTGCTGGGTATGGCGTGCGGTGCGATGGGCAGCAGCGTGCTGGTGGAGTTCGCGCCGCTGCCGACGCAGTTGATCTACTGGACACTGTTCGTGCTGATGCTGTTGCAGGCGCTGTACGTATGGCGCCTGCCGGAAACCGTGAGCCGCGTTCCGGGAGCCTTGGCCTCGTTGCGCCCGACCTTGCATGTGCCGCCCCAGGCGCGCCGGGCCTTGTGGTTGTCGCTGCCGGTGGATGTGGCGGTGTGGGCGATGGGCGGGTTCTATCTGTCGTTGGCGCCCTCGCTGGTACGGGCAGCGACCGGTTCCACGTCCAACCTGATCGGCGGTGGGCTGGTGGCGGTGCTGACCTTGAGCGGCGCGCTGATGATCTTCAGCCTGCGCAATCGGCCTGCCGACAAAGTCCTGCGCCTGGGGGCAAGCCTGCTGGCCGTCGGTGTGGGGCTGATCCTCATGGCGGTGCACAGTGCCAGTCTGCCGCTGTTTTTCATGGCCACGCTGGTTGCGGGCAGCGGTTTCGGCGCCGGTTTTCTTGGCGCGTTGCGCAGCGTGGTGCCCCTGGCGCTGCCCCACGAGCGGGCCGGCCTGATGTCGGCGTTTTATGTGTTGAGCTACCTGGCGTTCTGCCTGCCGTCGCTGCTGGCGGGCAACCTGATCCGCAGTTTCGGCCTGATCGCCACCACCGATGGCTATGGCGTTGTGCTGATCCTGCTATCGCTTGGTGCCCTGGGCGGTCTGCTGGTACAGGGCTCGGTAAAACGTGCTTATAGGTAAAACAGATAACAGTTAGAGAAATTACCCGTTATATAGATATTCGATTGGGTTCTACCATGGTCTCAACCTCATGCGAGGAAGAGGATAACCATCATGACCTGCTCGAATACCATCAGTTACAAACCCTTCAGTCACCTGGCCCGGCCACGGGAAGTGATTCGCCAGTTCACCCCCAACTGGTTTGCCGCGACCATGGGCACCGGCGTGCTGGCGCTGGCCTTGGCGCAGGTGCCGGTCAACCTGCCGGGCTTGTACGCCATCGCCGAAGGCTTGTGGTGGTTCACCATCGGCCTGTTTGTATTGTTCAGCGGATTGTATGCGGCCCGCTGGGTGATGTTTTTCCACGAGGCGCGGCGGATCTTCGGGCACTCCACGGTTTCGATGTTCTTCGGCACCATCCCCATGGGCCTGGCGACCATTCTCAACGGTTTGCTGTTGTTCGGCTTGCCGCGCTGGGGCGGCGATGTGATACCGCTGGCCGAAGCCCTGTGGTGGCTGGACGTGGCAATGGCCCTGGCCTGTGGCGTGTTGATCCCCTTCATGATGTTCACCCGCCAGGAACATAGCATCGACCAGATTACGGCCGTGTGGCTGCTGCCCGTGGTCGCTGCTGAAGTGGCCGCTGCCAGCGGTGGCCTGTTGGCGCCGCACTTGGCCGATGCCCATGGGCAACTGGTGATGCTGGTGACAGGCTACGTACTGTGGGCGTTTTCCTTGCCGGTGGCGTTCAGCATCCTGACCATCCTGATGTTGCGCATGGCCCTGCATAAACTGCCCCACGCCAATATGGCTGCGTCGAGCTGGCTGGCCCTTGGCCCGATCGGCACTGGTGCCCTGGGTATGTTGCTGCTCGGCGGCGACGCCCCGGCGATCTTTGCCGCCAACGGCATGCCCGGTGTCGGCGAGATGGCCAACGGCCTGGGCCTGGTGGCCGGTATTACCCTGTGGGGCTTCGGTTTGTGGTGGATGCTGATCGCCGTGTTGATCACCCTGCGTTACCTGCGTGCGGGCATCCCATTCAACCTCGGCTGGTGGGGGTTTACCTTTCCACTGGGCGTGTATGCGCTGGCCACGTTGAAGCTGGCGAGCCTGCTGCACCTGGGGTTCTTCAGTGTGTTCGGCAGTGTGCTGGTGCTGACGTTGGCGTTGATGTGGCTGATCGTCGCCAGGCGCACCGTGCAGGGCGCCTATAAAGGTGAGCTTTTTGTTTCGCCGTGTATTGCAGGACTAGGGAATAAGTAAGCCGGATTAGGTAAAGTCGTGGCCTGAATGCTTTTACAAAAAAACAGGCCACGCAGGAACACGGACGATGAGCCACCCCTCGCAATTCACCTTGCTGCGCACACGGCGCTTCCTGCCGTTTTTCATTACCCAGTTGCTGGGTGCTTTCAACGACAACATCTTCAAGCAATCGCTGATCCTCGCCATTCTCTACAAGCTGACCATCGACGGTGATCGTTCGATCTGGGTCAACCTGTGCGCGTTGCTGTTCATCCTGCCGTTCTTCCTGTTCTCGGCGCTGGCCGGGCAGTTTGGCGAGAAATTCAACAAGGACGCGTTGATCCGCGCGATCAAGATCGGCGAGATCGTGATCATGGCCGTGGGCGCCGCGGGCTTCTTGACCAACCATCTGGAATTGATGCTGCTGGCGTTGTTTGCCATGGGCACCCATTCGGCGCTGTTCGGGCCGGTGAAGTACTCGATCATGCCCCAGGCCCTGCACGAAGATGAGCTGGTGGGCGGCAACGGCCTGGTGGAGATGGGTACGTTCCTGGCGATCCTGGCCGGCACCATTGGCGCCGGGATCATGATGTCGTCGACCCATTACGCGCCAGTGGTAGCGGTGGCGATTGTCGGTGTGGCGGTGCTCGGTTACCTGGCCAGCCGCAGTATTCCGCGGGCGGCGGCGTCGACGCCGGGGCTGCGTTTGAACTGGAATATCTTCAGCGAATCCTGGGCCACTTTGCGCCTGGGCCTGGGGCAGACACCCGCGGTGTCACGGTCCATTGTCGGCAACTCGTGGTTCTGGTTTGTCGGTGCGATCTACCTGACGCAAATCCCGGCCTACGCCAAGGAATGGTTGTACGGCGACGAAACCGTAGTGACGCTGATCCTCACCGTGTTCTCGGTGGGTATCGCCCTCGGTTCGATGCTCTGCGAAAAACTCTCCGGGCGTAAGGTGGAAATCGGCCTGGTGCCGTTCGGTTCATTCGGCCTGACGGTGTTTGGCCTGCTGCTGTGGTGGCACTCCGGCGGCTTCCCGCAGAACGTACAGGCCAACGATTGGCTCGCGGTGTTGAGCCATGGCCAGGCGTGGTGGGTGTTGTTCGACATCCTCGGGCTGGGCGTGTTTGGCGGCTTTTATATTGTGCCGCTGTATGCGCTGATCCAGTCGCGTACTGCCGAGAACGAACGCGCACGGGTGATCGCGGCGAACAACATTCTCAATGCGTTGTTCATGGTGGTATCGGCGATTGTCTCGATCCTGCTGCTCAGCGTGGCCAAGCTGTCGATTCCGGAGTTGTTCCTGGTGGTGTCGCTGCTCAACATCGCGGTGAACACCTACATCTTCAGGATCGTGCCCGAGTTCACCATGCGTTTCATGATCTGGCTGCTCAGCCATTCCATGTACCGCGTGGAGCACCGCAACCTGGAAGCGATCCCGGATGAGGGCGCGGCATTGCTGGTGTGCAACCACGTGTCGTTTGTCGATGCGCTGTTGATTGGCGGCGCGGTGCGTCGGCCGATTCGCTTCGTCATGTACTACAAGATCTACCACTTGCCGGTACTGAACTTTATCTTCCGCACGGCTGGAGCGATTCCGATTGCCGGGCGGCATGAGGACATTCAGATCTACGAAAAGGCCTTCACGCGGATTGCGCAGTATCTGAAGGACGGCGAGTTGGTGTGCATCTTTCCGGAAGGCAAGTTGACGGCTGACGGCGAGATGAATGAGTTTCGCGGTGGGGTGACGCGGATTCTGGAGGAGACGCCGGTGCCGGTGATTCCGCTGGCGTTGCAGGGGTTGTGGGGGAGCTTTTTCAGTCGCGATCCGAACAAGGGCTTCTTTCACCGGGTCTGGTCGCGGGTGGTGTTGGTGGCGGGTGAGCCAGTGCCAGAGCCGACGCCTGCAAGATTGCAGGAGGTGGTTGGTGGGTTGCGGGGAAGTGTCAGGTAGGTTTGTGTTGAAGGGGCGGGCCTCTTCGCGAGCAAGCCCGCTTCCACATTTGACCGCGCTCCACTTTTGGAATATGGGCGAATGTGGGAGCGGGCTTGCTCGCGAAAGCGGTAGTGGCCTAAGTGCTGATCTTGAGCCCAATGAGCCCGCAAATAATCAACGCCACACTGGCCAACCGAAACAACGCCATGGATTCGCCAAACAGGATAATCCCGGCAATCACCGTACCCACGGCGCCCACGCCGGTCCAGACTGCATAGGCGGTGCCCAGCGGCAGTTCCTTCACGGCCAGCCCCAGCAGGCCAAGGCTGATGGCCATGGCGACAATCGTCAGGGCGGTGGGCAGGGGCTTGCTGAAGCCATCGGTGTATTTCAAGCCGACGGCCCAGCCGACTTCAAACAATCCGGCAAAAAACAGAATGATCCAGGACATGCTGACCCTCTTCTATATAGACGTGGGGTCGTCCCCGGATTAGGCGCTTGAGAGCGTCGCGGGGTCGTCCCCGCGAAGTTCGTTAGAGTGCCGAACTGTGCCCGGCGGATCAAGTTTGTGGGGTGTTTTCCAGTATGCGACGGTCTTCTTTCTCGCTCATGCGGCGGAAGTAGGTCGACAGCAATGCCCCGGAAATATTGTGCCAGACGCTGAACAGCGCACTCGGCACCGCCGCCAGCGGCGAGAAATGTGCACTGGCCAATGCGGCGCCCAGCCCGGAGTTCTGCATGCCGACTTCCAGCGCCAACGACTTGCGCTGCGCCAATGGCAGCTTGAACACGCGGCCGGTGAAGTAGCCCAGCAGGTAGCCGAAGCTGTTATGCAGCATCACCACGGCCATGATCAGCAGGCCCGATTCGGCGATCTTCGCCTGGCTGGCGGCCACCACCGCGGCGACTATGATCACGATGCTCACCACCGATACCAATGGCAACACGTCCACCGCATGCCTTACGCGTTCGCCGAGCACACGCTGCGCGACTACGCCGAGCACGATCGGCAGCAGCACCACTTGCAGGATCGACCAGAACAGCTCCATGAACGATACCGGCAGCCAGGCCGAGGCCAGCAACCAGATCAGCGCCGGGGTGAGCAGCGGGGCGAGGAGGGTAGTGACGGCGGCGATGGCCACCGACAGCGCCAGGTCGCCACGGGCCAGCCAGGTCATCACGTTGGACGAGGTGCCGCTTGGGCAGCAACCGACCAGAATCACGCCGACGGCAATTTCCGGCGGCAGGTGGAAGGCCTGGCACAGCAACCACGCCACGCCCGGCATGATCACAAAGTGCGCGACCACGCCCAGGGCGACGCGCCACGGATGGCGGGCGACCTCGGCGAAGTCATCAATCTTGAGGGTCAGCCCCATGCCGAACATCACCAGGCCCAGCAGCGGCACGATGGCGGTTTTCAGGCCGATGAACCAGCCCGGTTCGAGGAACGCCAGTACCGCGAAAATCAGCACCCAGTAGGCGAAGGTATTGCCGACGAAGCGGCTCAGGGCGGCGAGTGCGCGCATGGGAGTGTCCTTGTTATTAGTGAATGACTCTGCTTGGAAACCCAATCAAATGTGGGAGCGGGCTTGCCCGCGAATGCGGTGGCTCAGTAACGGATTTAGTGACTGACACTCCGCTTTCGCGAGCAAGCCCGCTCCCACACAAGCCCGCTCCTATAGGTGGAACTTCACATGGCTTAGATGCCTTGTGGCGTCTCTTCACCGCCCAGAGCTTCAACCAGTGCCGGGATGAACTCGCCGAACGTCAGCATCATCAGGGTGAAGCTTGCGTCCAGTTGGCCCAGGGCTTCGTCGCCGCCGTCCTGTTCCGCCTGGTCTTGCAGCAGGTCTTCGAACTTCAGGCGTTTGACGGTCATCTTGTCGTCAAGCATGAAGGACAGCTTGTCCTGCCAGGCCAGGGCCAGTTGGGTCACGACTTTGCCGGTGGTCAGGTGCAGCTGGATCTCTTCGCCGGTCAGGTCCTGGCGCTTGCAGCGTACGATGCCGCCGTCTTCGTGGGTGTCGCGCAGTTCGCATTCGTCGAGGACGAAGAAGTCATCGGCCGGTTTCTGGGTGGTGACCCAGTCGGTCATGATCGCGGTTGGCGCTGTTTTTACGGTCAGCGGGCGAACGGGCAGGGTGCCGATCACTTCACGCAGTGTCGACAGCAGATCTTCGGCGCGTTTCGGGCTGGCCGAGTTCACCAGGATCAGGCCCTGTTTCGGCGCGATGGCAGCGAAGGTCGACGAACGACGGATAAAGGCGCGCGGCAGGAAAGCCTGGATGATTTCATCCTTGAGCTGGTCGCGTTCCTTCTTATAGACCTTGCGCATTTGCTCGGCCTCGATTTCTTCGACTTTTTCTTTCAGTGCGTCACGCACCACGCTACCCGGCAGGATACGTTCTTCCTTGCGCGCAGCGATCAGCAAGAAGTCACCGCTGACGTGAACCAGGGGAGCGTCTTCACCTTTACCGAAAGGCGCGACGAAACCGTAAGTGGTCAACTCCTGGCTGGCACACGGGCGCGCCAGTTTGGTGGCCATGGCCGCTTCCAACGCCTCGGCATCAACAGGCAGATCTTGGGTCAGGCGATAGATAAGCAGGTTCTTGAACCACATGGGGTGAGTCTCTCCTTTATACAAAGGCGGGCATTATTGTCTTGATCACGTCTGAGGCCAACCCTGCCTAAGCCATTGGAAGGCCTCAAAAAAAAGATTTAAGAAAGTGCTTGCCAGACCTTGGGTCGCTCCGTAGAATGCGCGCCACACCGAGACGAAGGGTGATTAGCTCAGCTGGGAGAGCATCTGCCTTACAAGCAGAGGGTCGGCGGTTCGATCCCGTCATCACCCACCATTCGCTTCAAGTGTTACGCGCAGCGGTAGTTCAGTCGGTTAGAATACCGGCCTGTCACGCCGGGGGTCGCGGGTTCGAGTCCCGTCCGCTGCGCCATATTCGGTAACCTGGAACACTGAACGCCAGGCCACCACAGGAAGCCCGCTCATTGAGCGGGCTTTTTTGTGCCTGAAATTCCTTCCTTGCATATTTTCGTATGAACACACCTTGGATGTGGCGCGCGGTTACGTGCCGCTTCTTGCCCACGCGCACGCTCCGATAAATGAGAGCTACGCCACAAAAGGCGTCCTCGACGGTTTCTTTGCCTCTCTGAATTGCACTTTTCTGCTTACTCACGGACTAACGGCGCGTGTAGGAAGTTTCACTATCAGGGACGTGTCATGTTTTTTATACCCCATCCATTTGTTCGTGCGCTGGCCTGTTGGGCTGGGTCGTTGGTCTGTGCGGCGGATATGCGCAGGTTGCCTATGACCTGTTCAGCGCAACCCCTCTCAAGCAGCCCAGCCAATTCATTCTCGCCAGCGACCAGGGCTGTCCGGTGTTTTTGATGTCCTGGCTGAACTTCAGCGCCGAAGCTCACGCCGGGTTCGCTGCACATCTGCTACCAACCCTGTAGCCCGACGCTTCTCTCTCTGCCTCTGGCACCGCTCAGGAATGGCGCAGCTCAAAAGGAATTGAACATGAACAAGCATTTGTACCGCATCGTTTTCAACAAGGCTCGTGGCTTGTTGATGGTGGTCGCCGAGAACGTCAGCAGTGGCGCCAAAGCCGCCGGTAGCGTGGGTTGCACAACGGTTGCACCCGTCTGCGAAGTGCGGCTGACGCCTTTGCGTTTTGCCATGATGCTGGGGCTTGGCCTGATTACACTGGTGGCGGCTTCGGCTCAAGCCGCCGTGATTGCTGATCCCTCAGCGCCTGCGTGGCAGCGCCCGGGTATCGGTGCCACCGGTAGCGGTGTCACCCAAGTCAACATCACCGCGCCGAGTGCGGGTGGGGTGTCACGCAATACCTATCAGCAGTTTGATGTCGATTCACGCGGCGTCATTCTCAACAACTCGGCGACCAACAGTCGTACCCAATTGGGCGGTTGGATCGAAGGCAATGCGGCGCTGAGCGGCGGTTCGGCACGGGTGATTCTCAACGAAGTGAACTCGAGCAATCCGAGTCGCCTCAACCTCAAGAGTTATCAAAGATGCTGGAGTTAAATAAAATTGATGTGCTTATTCATAATTGATTGATGAGGGCTGCATGGATAACTTCGAAGGGGCAGACGAGCAATTGCTGGCGCGTCGCAAGGCTGGTTTTTCAACATTCAAATCCGAGCGCCTGCCGGTGCTCCATGAATTCTGCACCAGCCTAGGGTTTGAACAACCTCACGAGGTCCTGAACACGCCCGGGAAATTTTTGGCCCAATTGGACAGCGGTTTTCGAAGTGCAGTGATCAGTGAGGCCAACCGTGTATGGTTCATTACCCGTATCGGTTACTACATCGGCGAGTACCTGGCGACACGGTATGACGGGTATTGGCAGGTCGATGAAGACCCGGCGTCGCCTACCTTCGCACGTTATGTGGTCGGCGGTTTCTCCTTCGACGGGGTAACCACGCCAATGGTCGACCCCATGGAGATGGCTCAGCATTACGCCGATACGCCCGCACCAAGGTCTCTGGTTCAGGAAATCGATAAGGTGTTGGTCAAGTAAACGCGATGACTCATGATCAGATCCTGAAACACGTAGCCGACGCACGTGCGCTAGCACCTGGAACTTCGGTCCACTTGATTGAGTAGCAGACTGCTCAAGTGATCCGCGCCGCCTCATTGCAATATTGAACGTAGAAAGCCCGCTCAATGAGCGGGCTTTTTTTGTCTGCGATTTTTGTAGGAGCGCGTGGCGAGCAAGCTTGCTTACCACGGAGCGGGGTGTTTAGAAGTCCCAGCGGGTGGTGCAAAACTACCCGTTCACCCACGCGGCGGCGTTTGCCGATAAAACCATCAACCTCGATTACCTGACGCCTATTGCCAAGTTCGACTCGGATCAAACCGAAGCGTTGGACTTCTACAGACACCCATCGTCCGCGTGGATACCAGTACGTTGTCCGTGACCTATACGGTGGATGGTAAAGTCAGGACCAGAATTTTTGAAAATGAACCCAATAGAATTCCAGAGGGTTGAAGAATGATTACTGAAGATATCGAAGTCGTTAAAAAGATTTTTTCAATCATCGATGCCGGTATTGTCGAGGGTTATGACTATTTTTGTTATGACGTCACCGTGGGCGACGGCTTCATCGATACCGGCCTGGCCGTTGAGAGAGACGGCGTTGAGATCACTGATGCCAGAACTGATTTCGATGATACGGCGCTGTATATGCTTGCCAAGGAGCTCAATAAAAACGCCAGGGAACGCGGTGAGTGCTGGCGTTCTTTTGTGATGTCCTATCGGCGTGGAGGCCAGGTTAAAACAAACTTCAACTATGATTGAACGTAGAAAGCCCGCTCAATGAGCGGGCTTTTTTTGTCTGCGATTTTTATTTGTGGCGAGCAAGCTCCCTCGCCACAAGGTCTGTTGGCGTTTAGAAATCCCAGCGGGTAGTGACCATGAAGTTGCGCGGCTCGCCATAGGCCGCAGAGTTATAGAAGCCGATGTTGGTGTAGTAGGACTTGTCGAAGATATTGTTGACGTTCAACGTCGCCGACAGGTTTTTACTGATCTGGTATTTGCTCATCAAGTCCACCAGCCAATAGGCATCCTGGGAAAACTCTTCATAGCCGCCGCGCGGGCTGTTGTAGATGTCCTGCCAACCCACGCTCTGCCAGCGCACGCCGCCGCCGACGGTCAACTTGTCGAGGTTGCCCTTGAGTTTGTAGGTGGTGTACAGCTTGACCTGGTCTTCAGGCTCAAACGTGGAGATCTTCACGCCCTGATCGTCACGCACAATCTTGTGTGTGTAGCCCGCCTGGAGCTGCCAGCCCGGGGCGACTTCGCCGGACATCTCCACTTCATAACCCTTGGTTACCGCCTTGCTGCTCTTGTAGGCATAGTTGCTCGGTGTCGGCTTGAGATTGTTGTACTCGTCGTCAGACAGCGCGCGATTGGACTCATGGATCTCAAAGTACGCCGCGCTGGCGTTGACCCGGCCATCGAGGAAGTCGGCCTTGATCCCCAGCTCCCAGTTCTGGCCTTCGTCCGGCTCCAGCAGCTTGTTGTCGCGGTCGCGGTTGTAGTTTTCCTGGGGCATGAAAATGTCGGTGTAGCTGGCGTACACCGCGTACGTGTCGTTCAGGTCGTAGACCGCACCAACATACGGCACGACCCGCCCGGACTCGCGATAGTTGGGGTTGTAGCTGGTGACCTGATAGTTGACCAGGCGTGCGCCGAGCAACACCTTGAGGTCGTCGGCGAGGTTCAGGCGCGTGGTCGCATAGGCGCCGGTCTGGCGCACGGTGTCGTCGATCAGCGATTGCGCCTTGCCCCAGTCCGGCATCGTCGCGTGGCCGCGCCAGTTATTGAAGTCGACGATATTGGGCGCCAGGTTCCAATAACCTTTGCCATTCCATTCCGATGCGCTGATCGAACCACCCAGCACCAACTCATGTTCACGCCCACCGAGGCTGTACGGTCCACTCACATACAGGTCGGCGGAATCGCTGACGGTCTCGCCGGTGTATTTGCCCGAGGTCAATTGCGCGGTGCCATCCGGCTGCGGCTGGTCGCCCTGAATCGAGCCCATCAGCGCGTGGTAGCCGTTGATCTTGTGGTCCAGTTGCAGCTTGGTGATCCAGCCGTTGCCCAGGTCATGTTCCAGCATGGCGAATACCGTGCGGGTGTATTGCTCCCAACTGCTCCACTCGGCCGCGTTGTTGAACGAGCGCTTGACGCTGTTGCGATTGCCCTGGGAGTCGATCAGCGGAAAGCTGCCCGACCAGGACGAGCCCTTTGGCAGCGTGTCCTGGTAGTCACCGCCTACGGTCAACAGGGTATCGGGTGACAGGTCGAATTCCATGATGCCGTAGTACGTCGGGCTCTGGCGCGAGTAGTGGTCCATGAAGGAATGCTTGTCCTGGTACGCCGCGACGGCTCGGCCACGCACATTGCCGCTGTCGGTCAGCGGGCCGCTGACGTCCAGTTCGCTGCGATAGTTGTCCCACGAGCCGGCGCCGAGGCTCGCGTGGCCCTGGAAGTCTGCAGTGGGTTTCTTGCGCACCAGATTGATGGTCGCGCCCAGTGAGCCGGCGCCGGTGAGCAGGCCGGTGGCGCCCTTGAGTACTTCGACGCGGTCGTAGATCGCCATGTCGCTCAGGGTGTTGCCCGCCGAGTACGCGACATTACGTGCGGTCGAGGGGATGCCGTCGTACTGGAAGTTGTTGATCGAGAAGCCGCGCGCATAGTAGTTGCTGCGCTCGCTGTCGAAGGCCGACACGGTGATGCCGGGAGTGTGGCGCATCACGTCGTCGACGTTGTTCAGGCCGAAGTCATCCATGTGCTGGCGGGTGACTACCGACACCGATTGCGGGGTTTCCTTGGGCGTCAGCACCAGGCGGGTCGAGGTCGCGATGGCGCCGGGAGTGTAGGAACCGGTGTCTTCGGTGACGTTGCCCAGCAGGTTGGCGCTGACCTGGGTCGGGCCCAGTTCCAGGGTGCCGTTGTCGGCGGTGGGGGCGGGCTGCAGCGCATATACCTGGCCGTCTTTAACCGCGCGATAACCACTGCCTTGCAGCAGGCGGTCGAAGCCCTCCTGGATGGCGTAATTGCCTTGCAACCCCGGGCCGTTGAGGCCCTCCAGCGCGGGGGATTGAAACACGATGGCCACGCCGGCCTGTTGCGCAAAGCGATTGAGCGATGCACCCAGGGGGCCTGCGGGGATGTCGTAGGCGGGGGCGACGACGTTGGCCGTGTCGGCCTGCGCCGGTCTGATGTTCAGCACGGTGGCGGTGAGTATGGCCAAGGACAGGGGCGCGATTTTCAGTAGGTCAAAGCGCCCGCGTGAGTAGGAAGGGGTCTGCATGGTGAAGGCAATCCTTTACGTGTCGAATTACCTTGCTTGACGGGCAAGTCTGAGAAAACCGGAAGCTAATGCGAATAATTATTTTTTGGCGCTGTCGTCGCGGTCGACGAAGATCAGCCAATTGGTAAGATTTCTGACCTTGATCGGTAAGGTTTGCGCGAGTAACTGCAGGGCGTGGTCGCTGTCGTCCAGGGGGATCACCGCCGATACGCGCAGGTTTTGCAGGGCGGCGCGGTCGAATTGCACATGTGCGGCATGGTGACGGGCGATCTCATCGAGCACCTCGGGCAATGGCCGGTTGTCCACGACCAATTGGTGACGGCGCCAGGCTTCATTGATGCTGGCGGGGTCGATGCGGCCGCTCAGGCGCACGCCGTCGTGGCTGAGCAGGGCCTGGGTGCCGGCATCGACTTCCAGGGTCTGCTGGGTGTTCGCGCTCTGCGCCGCGACCCGCGACTGCAACATGCTCAATACGGTGACATCACCGTCACGCTTGACCACAAACCGCGTGCCCAGCGCCCGCAAGGTGCCTTGGGCGGTCTGCACGATAAACGGCCGGGCCGGGTCGTGAGCCACCTCCACCAGGATCTCGCCTTGCAGCAGCTCGATGCGGCGCTGCACGGCGTCGAAATGCAGGTTCGCCGCGCTGATCCCGTTCAGCGTCAACGTGGAACCGTCCGCCAGTTGCAGGGTTTGCCACTGACCCGGACCGTTGCGCACATCGGCCATCCATTGTTGCGGGTACGGGCTGACCAGCAGCGCCGCCGCTGGAATCGCCAGGCTGCACGCCAGCAGCAGGGCGCGTACGGCATTTTTGCGGCGATGGGCTTTCTGGTGGGCAAACGCCGCGCTTAATGCCGACCGCGCCGGCGACCTAGTGCCACGCAGGGCCTGCATCCGGGTGATGACTTCTTCCATGCGCGCGGCCGCTGCGGCGTAGTGCGGGCCCTGTTGCTTCCAGCATTCGAATGCCAGCTGCTGGGCCTCGCTCAGTTCCCCTTCGTGCAGGCGCAGCATCCATTCGGCGGCTTGCTCTTCGATCTGTTGGCGGGCGTCGGGCATGTGCGATCAAGTATCCAGGCTATGGCTGCAATGCATGAGTGCCTGTATCAGGTACTTGCGCACGGTGCGTTCCGACAACTTCAGCTGTTGGGCGATCTGTTGCTGGGTCAATTCTTCTAGGTAATAGAGTACGAACGCCTGGCGCGAGTACTCATGCATGCCTTCGAGGATAAACGCGATCTGCTCCAGGGCTTCGAGGGTGGTGTGGATCTGTTCCGGCGACTGGAACCCTTCCAGGGCGTCCACCGTCAGTGCCAACTCTTGCAGATACGCTTGTTCAATCTGCCTGCGTCGCGCCTGATCGATTACCAGGCGTCGCGCCGTGGTACTCAGGTACGCCCGTGGTTCGCGGATGTGCGCCACGGATTCGCGTGCATTGAGGATGCGCGCAAAGGTGTCTTGCGCCAGGTCCGCCGCGTTCTGGCGACAGCCCAATTTGCGCCGCAGCCACGCCAGCAGCCAGCCGTGATGCTCGCTGTAGAGCGCGGTAATTTCCCGCTGGAAGGGCGGTTCACCCACAGACATAGGCGTGGCTCGAGCGTTATTGAGAATGGTTTTTAATTGTGAGGCCAAGTGTCAGGTAAACGCAATAGAGTCGCGTTTGGGCCCCGCAAGCCCGTATTTACGGGGTTTGCGCCGTCTACAGAAAAATATTTCAAATAAATTGCATTTAAATCAAGACATTGCGGATTTTTGATGTATGATGCCGCCCACACCGAAACGAAGGGTGATTAGCTCAGCTGGGAGAGCATCTGCCTTACAAGCAGAGGGTCGGCGGTTCGATCCCGTCATCACCCACCATTCGCTTCAAGTGTTACGCGCAGCGGTAGTTCAGTCGGTTAGAATACCGGCCTGTCACGCCGGGGGTCGCGGGTTCGAGTCCCGTCCGCTGCGCCATATTCGGTAACCTGGAACACTGAACGCCAGGTCACCACTAGAAAGCCCGCTCATTGAGCGGGCTTTTTTTCGTCTGCGATTTTCCTCTTGGCGCCTTGCCGTTGTGCACTGCACGTTCACCTTGAACTGTGCCGGTGCGCCATGACGTGGGGGAATACCCCCATGCACATTGGTCGATTGCGCCCCTGGCCGCTTAAACGGTTATCTATAGCCACGCGAAGACTTCCAGGCGAGCTGCCGGCAGCAGGATGCTGCGGTGTCCGCCCTCTAACAATGGCCTTTCAAGGCGATAAAAATAGTCTGCAAGGGGAATGGCTCTACATGAAATATCCATTGCGTCCGTTGGTGTTCTGGCCAACTTTCCTGATCCTGCTGGCGGCGGTGATCGCCAGCTACGTCGACCTGAATGCATTCCTTGCGCTGAGCAAGCAGCTCAACAACCTGATCCTCAAGAACTTCTCCTGGCTGTTCAGCGCTGGCTCGTTTGCCATGGTGGTGCTGACCGCTATCGTGTATTTCTCCGCATTGGGCAAGGTGCGCATCGGCGGCGAAGACGCCCGGCCGTTGCTGAGCAAATGGCGCTGGTTCATGGTGGCGCTGTGCACCACGCTGGCGGTCGGCGTGCTGTTCTGGACCACCGCCGAACCGCTCTACCACCTGTACGGCCCGCCCACCAGCCTGCCGATTGAAGCGGGCAGCGCGGCGGCGAAAAGCTTTGCGATGTCGACGATGTTCCTGCACTGGACCATCACCCCATACGCCATCTACCTGGTGCCGTCCCTGGTATTTGCGCTGGTGTTCTACAACCGCCGCAGTAACTTCTCGATTGGCGCGATGCTCGAACCCTTGCTGGGCGCGGCGCGGGTCAAGCGCTACGCCGGGCTGATCGATACCTTGGCGATGTTCGCCCTGGTCGCCGGCATGGCCTCGTCCCTGGGCACGGGCGCACTGACCCTGGCCGGTGGCCTGAGCCAATACATCGGCGGCGAAACTACACCGTTCCGTTTAGCGGTCATCATCGCGATCATCGTCATCACCTTTGTCGCCTCGGCGGCCAGCGGCCTGCAGCGCGGCATTGTGATGCTGTCGTCGTTCAACACCTGGATCATGCTCGCCCTCGGCCTGTTCGTGCTGTTGTGCGGGCCGACCCTGTACATGTTCAGCCTCGGCGTCGAATCCCTCGGCGTGTACCTCGACACCTTCTTCAGCCGCAGCCTGTCCACCGGCGCCGCGAGCGGCGACACCTGGCCGCAGAGTTGGACGGTGTTCTACTGGTCGGTGTGGTTTGCCTGGGCGCCGGTCAGCGCGCTGTTCCTCGGCAAGATCGGTCGGGGCTACACCGTGCGCGAATTCATCCATATCAACATGCTCTACCCGGCGTTGTTCACGGCGGTGTGGATCTGCATCTTCTCCGGCGCCAGCCTGTATTTCGACGCGCTCGGTGACGGCAGCCTCAACCGCGTATTGAACGAACAGGGCGTGGAGCACGTGCTGTACCAGATGTTCCAGCACCTGCCGGCCAGCGGCTTGATGATCGCGTTCCTGCTGTTCGTGGCGTTCATCTCGTTTGTCACCGCGGCGGACTCCAGCACCGACGTGATCGCCAACCTGTGCAGCAAAGGTGTGACTGCCGACTCCGACCTCGACGGCAACCCGATGTTGAAGATCGTGTGGGGCGTGATCATCGGCACAGTGTCGTGGGTGATGGTGTCGTTCATCGGCATCGACGGGGTGAAGATGCTGTCCAACCTCGGTGGTTTGCCGGGGATGATCCTGGTGCTGCTGGCCAGTACCTCACTGATTTTCTGGCTGAAGAACCCGGCGTTGCTCGAGGTGAAACGCTTGCGACCGACCGCTGAGCCCGAGCTGCGTGGTACCAGCACCGTCACCGAATTCGCCCGCTAGACCCTCAAACCTGTGTGTCTGCCCACGCGCTCCACGACGAGCGCGGGGGCGTCGTTTGTTCGCAATAAAAGTTTGGAGTTACCGATGGAAACCGTTACCGAATTTGCCTACAAGGTCCGTGAAATCGAGCACTGCCTGATCCCGCTGAAGGACGGCACCCAGTTGGCCGCGCGCATCTGGATGCCGGAAGTCGCCGGCCTGCAAACCTTCCCCGCCATCCTCGAATACCTGCCGTACCGCAAACGCGACGGTACGGCCGTGCGCGATGCGCTGACTCACCCGTGGATGGCCGGGCAGGGCTATGTGTGTGTGCGTGTCGACATGCGCGGCAACGGCGAATCCGAAGGCTTGATGGCCGACGAATACCTGTTGCAGGAACAGGACGACGCCCTCGAAGTGATCGACTGGCTGTGCCAGCAGCCGTGGTGCGACGGCAACGTCGGCATGATGGGCATCTCCTGGGGCGGCTTCAACGGCCTGCAAGTCGCGGCGCGCCAACCCGAGGCGCTGAAGGCGATCATTACCCTGTGCTCCACCGACGACCGCTTCGCCGATGACATCCACTACAAGGGCGGCAACCTGCTGCTGGAGAACTTTGGCTGGGCCGCGACCATGCTCAATTTCAGCGCTGCCGTGCCCGACCCGCTACTGGTTGGCGACGCCTGGAAAACCCTTTGGCAGCAACGCCTGGACAGCATGCCGCTGCTCGCCGAAACCTGGTTGCAACACCAGACCCGCGACGATTACTGGCGCCACGGCTCGGTGTGCGAGGACTATTCACAGATCAAGGCGGCGGTGTATGCGGTGGGCGGTTGGGGTGATGCCTACCGCAATACCGTGTCGCGGCTGATGCAGCATCTTCCGGGGCCGAAGAAGGCAATGATCGGCCCGTGGATTCACAAATATCCACACTTCGCCGTGCCGAATCCGGCCATCGGCTTTCTGCAAGAAGCCAAGCGCTGGTGGGATCACTGGTTGAAAGGCATCGATAACGGGGTGATGGATGATGCAGCCTGCACATTCTTCCTACAGGATGTGCTGCCGCCCAAGGGCAGTTACGCCGAGCGGCCGGGGATCTGGGTGCAGACGGCGGGGTGGCCGGCCCCCCAGGTGCAGTGGACTGATTTCAGCCTCGGCGAGCACGGCCTGATCCCTGGCCGACAACCGTTGGCCACGCCGCGCAGTATCTGCTCGCCGCTGACCACCGGCCTGCACCAGGGCGAGTACTGCGCCATCTGGTTCGGCCCCGACGGCCCGACTGACCAGCGCCGCGACGACGCTCATTCGCTGTGCTTCGACTCGCCGGTGCTGACCGAACCGCTGGCGCTATTGGGCGATGCGCGTCTCACGCTGCGCCTGGCCAGCGACACGGCTTGCGGCCAATTGGTGGCGCGGCTGAATGCGATTGCGCCGGATGGCCAGGTCACACAGATCAGCTACGGCGTACTCAATCTCACGCTTCGTGAGGACTTTTCCCGTGTTACCCCTGTAGTCCCTGGTGCACCGATGGACGTGCACCTGAGCCTGGACCACATCGGCATGCGCTTGCCCGCTGGCTATCGTCTGCGCCTGGCTTTGAGCACCGCGAGTTTCCCGTTGCTGTGGCCGAGCCGTGAGCTGACCACCCTGACCTTGCTGCCCGCCCTGCAAAGCCTGCAACTGCCGGTGTTCAGCGGCGCGGCGGTGGACTGCCCGTTCGAAGCGCCGCAGGCCGCCACTCCGGTTGCCCTGCAAGTGCTGCGCGCCGCGGCGCCGAAACGCACCTTGATCGAAGACGTGGGCAGTGGCGAAGTCTGCGTGAAGATCGAGGACGACCTCGGCTCGGTGCGGTTTACCGACCACGGCCTGGCGGTGGACCAACGTTGCACCGAGCAATACCGCACCTCTGCCTGGGACCCGTTGTCGACCCGTGCCGACATCCAGTGGCACTACCGCGTCGGTCGCGACGAATGGGAGGTGGAGGTGGAAAGCCGTCTGAGCGTGCACGCCGATGCCGAGTGGTTCTATATCGAAGCGGAGCAGACTGCCTGGGAGAACGGCCAGCTGGAGCACCGCCGCCAATGGAGCAAGCGCGTGGCCAGGGTCGCGCTGTAAGCGGGCAACTGGCAGGATGCCTGCCAACGAATGCCAGTCGTCGGTAAAGGGCGAACGCACTACCTGTGGTGAGGGAGCTGGCTCCCTCGCCACAGGTGACGTTTTACGCTTTCGGGTGCTTGACTGGCTGGCATCAAGGGCACCCGAGTCTGTCTCTGCTATTGGAACCTGTCATGTCGCGCCGAAACGTCGATCTTCCCCCGCTCAATTGCTTGCAGACTTTCGAAGCGGCGGCCCGCCATTTGAGTTTTACCCAGGCCGCCCATGAATTGAACCTGACCCAGAGCGCGGTCAGCCGCCAGGTCAAGCGTCTGGAAGAAGACCTCGCCCGCCCGCTGTTCTATCGACTGGCCCAGGGGCTAAGCCTGACACCCGCCGGGGTGCGTTACTTCCGCACGATCCAGCGCCTGCTGCGCGAACTCGATCGTGAGTCCGCCGAACTGCGCCGACGCGGCGCCGACCGCCAGTTGACCCTGGCCAGCACGCCGACCATCAGCTCGATCTGGCTGGCCGGCTTGTTGCCGCAATTCCAGCGTGAACACCCGGACCTGGATATCCGCATCCTGTGCAGTGAAAGCCCCGGCCACCTGGATGTCAGCGAATATGACCTGGGCCTGTTCTATCACCTCGACGAACTGCCGGCGCCCCATGGCCTGGAGCTGTCGCCGGTGTTCGACACCGAGCAGGTCATCACTGTGTGCAGCCCTGCCTATATAGAGCGTCACGGTCCGATTCGCGATGTGGAGCACTTGCTCCACGCCCACACCTTATTGATCGTCGAGGACCACTACCACGACTGGCTGACCTGGACCGATTGGTTTGCCGATGTCGGCGCCCACTACCACACCCCGCGGCATGCGCTGCGCACCAACAGCTATCAGCTGTTGATGCAGTCGGCGGTCATGGGCCATGGCGTGGCCCTTGGCTGGAAGAGTCTGCTGCAAGGTGAACTCGACGCCGGTCGCCTGCAAATGGCCTTGCCCCACACCATGCACAGCCGGGGGCGCCTGCACCTGATGCAACCCCATCACCGCAACCCGCCATCGGCGGCGCGCAGTTTTCGCCAATGGCTGCTGGCCCATGCCAGCCATGTGAACAAGCCTCTCTGAGCCACCATGAACCTGACTTTTCTGACCTTCCCCGCGCTGTACAGCGCGACCATCCTGATGCTCACCGGCAACGGCTTGTTTTTCAGTTTTATCGGCCTGCGCTTGAGTAGCCAGGGCATCAACGAAGTGTGGATCGGTGCGCTGACGGCGGCGTACTACGGGGGGATGGTCTGCGGCGCCAAGTTCGGCCACCGCATGATCGCCGGCGTCGGGCACGTGCGCTCGTATGTGGCCTGTGCCGGAGTCGCCACCATCATCGTGCTGCTGCACGTGTTGTTCGAGCAGTTGGCGTTCTGGCTGGCGCTGCGATTTGTGATGGGCCTGGTGATGATGAACCAGTACATGGTCATCGAAAGCTGGCTCAACGAGCAGGCGGAAAACAACCGGCGCGGCGCGGTGTTCGCCGGTTACATGGTTGCGGTGTCCCTGGGCTTGATGCTGGGGCAGGGCGTGCTGATCTGGCGTCCGGAGCTGGATTTCAAACCGCTGATTATCGTCGCGATCTGCTTTGCCGCCTGCCTGCTGCCGGTGACCATGACCAAGCGCCTGCACCCGGCGAAGCTGGTAGCGGCACCGCTGGAAGTGGGGTTTTTCTGGCAACGGGTGCCCCAGGCGCTGACCACGGTGTTTGTCACCGGCCTGATGATCGGCGCGTTCTACGCCCTGGCCCCGGTGTTTGCCACACGCAACGGCTTGAGCACGGGCGAGGCAAGTACGTTTGTCGCGGTGTCGATTTTTGCCGGGCTGTGCGGCCAGTGGCCCATCGGCTGGCTGTCGGACCGCATTGACCGCTCGCGCTTGATTCGCGCCTGCGCGTTAGCGTTGGGGCTGTTGGTGATCCCGCTGTGGGGGCTGGTACAACTGCCTTACGCGTTGTTGTTGCTGTTCGGTTTTCTCAGCGGCTTGCTGCTGTTCACCCTCTACCCGTTGGCGGTGGCGCTGGCCAATGACAACGTCGAGCAGCCGCGACGTGTACCGTTGAGCGCGATGATGCTCGCCACCCACGGCATTGGTGCCAGCCTGGGGCCGATACTCAGCGGCGCGTTGATGAACAGCTACGGCCACGGCGCGTTCTACATGCTGTTTTCCGCCTGTGCGCTGCTGCTGATCTGGCGCGTGCAGCCCAAGCAGGTCACCGGCGAATACCTGGTCGACGGCGCACCGTTGCACCACGTCGCCATGCCCGAACACCCAATGGGCGCGGTACTTGATCCGCGTGTCGACGAGATCCCCGAGGCGCTGGTGATCAACGACCCGCCGCCCGACATCAAGGTGTGACGGCTATTCGGCTTTTTTCTTGCGCGGCCGGCGCGTGGCCAAATGCTCGAAACAAAACGACGCGGTGCCGAACACGGCGATCAGGGTCAGTACGAGCATGCCGAGGGTTGAGCTTTCCACGGTGAATTCCTACGTGATGGGGTAGGTGTTCACCGTAGTGGCGGGGCGAAAGAGCCTCAATAGACCCGACGTTTTCCTTACGGCGTCGGGCCCATTGTTACGCACTCTTTACGGGGCGTTACGGCTGTGACGGTAGTCGCTGACCGCTTCGTACACCGCTTTGCGCAAGCGGTTGATGCCGCCGATGGGGCGGTGTTCGGCGACGCCGAACCATGGGTTGAATGACTGGTTGTCGCACGCCAGGTTCAATGCCGGGGTGTCGAAGTCCTGCGCCGGGATCGTCACTTTCGCCACGGTTTCGTAAGGCGCATCGCTTTCCTTCCACTCGATGCTGGTGTCTTCGATCGGCATGAATTTCTGCGGGTTCTGCCGCTGGATCTGCAACACGAAACACGCTGCTACGCGGTCGGTCGACAACTGCTGGTTCAACGCACTGCGCAGGAAGTTCGGCAGGTCCTGGTTCTGCTTCGGCAACTGGTATTGCGGGCAGCTTTGCGGGTCGGGCGCAACACGGAATTTGGCGTTGGCCGCGCCGAACTTGTAGGGCGATACGGAAAAGTATGTGGTCTGCGTCGGGCTCGCCGGTGCGGGGGCCAGGGTTGCCAGGGCGATAAACAGATGGCGTACCTGCCAGCTGCGCGGGTCGGCCTTGGGGAAGAACGCCAGCACCTTTTTGCCGTCAGCCTGGGCGCCGATGTTCTGTGCGTACTCGGCCACATCGCTGACGAAAAAGTTCGGGTGACTGAACATCACGAAGTCCTGCTCGGTGCGGCTTTGCTGGTCGGCCAACAGCTGCTTGCCCGGTACATCCAGCAGCTTGATCGCCATGCCGCGTGCATCGCGGATGCTGTCGAACTGCGGGTACGCGTTGCCGTTGGACAGCCGCATCATCGCCTGCCAGGTCTTGCCCGGTTGGGCAAACACGCCCTGGCGCAACGCCGGGTCGAGGTCGGCGAGTACACTGACTTCGGCCTTCACGCAACCATGGGCCTTGGCATGGGCGTCACGCAGGTAGCGCGTGCCTTCGCGGTGCTGGTCAACGATGCGCACCGCAGTCTGGATAATGCCTTGGGTCATGGCGGCTTCACCCGCCGGGATCTGCTCCTGCGGCGACACCGGGCCGCTGTGTTGCCAGGCGAACCAGGCGCTGGAGGCCAGCCATCCCAGCAGGCCAAGGCCCACCAGCCACAGTAGGGTCTTGCCGAGAAACGCGCCGATGCGTAGCCAGAGGCGGGCGAGCAGGGAGGGTTGGTCGTATCGAGAACGGATAATCATGGCAGTTGTTGCTCCAGCGGGCCGCCCAGCACTTTGAGGTATTCCAGCAGCGCCCAGCGTTCCTGCGGCAGCAAGCCGCGGCCGATGACGCCATTGCCACGCTGGCCTGCACGGAATTCGTGGCCGCTGTTGTGGTTGCCGGTGATTTTGGTATCGAACAGGAACGCGTTCTTGAACGCGGTGGTTTCGAAGCCCAGGTGACGCGGGTCGTAGGCGAAGGTGCCTTTATAGAAGGTGGTGCTGCGTTCGTCCTGGGGCGAGAGCAACTGGTAGATTGTCGGCACCGAGCCGTTGTGCAGGAACGGTGGCGTGGCCCACACACCGGCCAGTGGTCGCGCCTTGTAGGCGCGCAACTCACGCACGCCGATGGGCAGGCCGTAGCCGTCCAGGCGCGGACGCTCGGCCGGGGTCACGCCGGCGGCGCGGTAGGCGTGCTCTTCGACGAATGCGGTGACGTAGGCCAGGCCCTTGGCCACGGACATCTTCTTCAGGTCCAGGGGTTCGGTCGGCGTGGGGTGCAGTTGCACATTCAGTTGGGCCAGCTCGGCCGGGTCCCATTGCAGGGCGCTGAGGTCGTAGCGTTGGTCGGCGATGTTATTGGCGGTGCCAGGGTCGGTGCCGATGTAGTCCACCGGCAGCATTTTCAGCTGTTGCACCGGGCGGCCGTTTTCCTGGGTGACGCTGGGTACGTGGCAGCCGGCGCAGTTTTCGGCGAACAGCGCGCGGCCTCTGGCGGCGAGGGGTTTGTCCACGGCACCGAACAGGTCCTCGGGCCAGGTCGGTGGCTTGAGGCGTTGCAGGGTTTCTTCGATCCTGTTGAGGTCGCGCACGCGCACGCTGGAGGGGTAACGCGCAGCGCCTTGCAGGGGTTGGCCGGCGTTGTCGAAGAGGGTCAGGGTGGCGCCGACGCCGAGGGCTTCGCCGATGTTGCGTGCCATGGGCTGCTGGGCCGAGCCGTTCCATTGCACCCAGTCGAAAGTCCAGATGTCCCACAGCTGCGGGTAGTCCACTGGTGCATTGGCGATGCGATAGTTCTCTGGGGAAATCGCGTCGCCGAAGCTGGCATTGGCGATACGGCCAAATGCGTCGGTACGGCCGGGGCCTTCTTCGGTGGGGTAGAGGCCGCGATGGGTGTCATTCCAGGCGACTTTGAGGAAGGTGTTCAGCGACTGTTTGAAGTCCTGGCGCAGTTGGCTGTGTTCGGCGTCGTAGCGATTCCCCAGCACCTGGCGGGCAAAGCGTTCGAACTTCCACGGGTTGTAGTAGGTGGCGGCAAGGCTGGCGACAAGGGCCTGGCCAAAGCTGCCGCCGCGCAGGGTCGGTACGCTGGAAGGCAGCACATGCTGGGCCGAACCGCCGTCGATGCGCAGGGCCTGGCCTTTGAAATGCAGCTCGCCGGTGTGGCAGGCGGCGCAGGTGATGTCCAGGTATTCGGCGGTGTTGTCGGCGTTCTTGTGCCGGGCGAAACCCACGGGCAGGTTGCCGGGGTTTTGAGCGCTGGGCACTTGCTTGGGGTCGACCAGGAAACCGAAGCGCGCCAGGTATTCCGGCGTGGCAAAGCGCTGCTCGGAGAACGGCAGTTCCAGGGCGGTGAACCAGTCGTAGTGCAGGCCTTTTACCTGGGTGCCCTGGGGCGTGAAGTAATAGGTCTGGCGGTCGGCGGCACTCCATTGGTCCCCGTAGTGCACCTGCTGCACGGGCACGTAGTCCGGCAGCTTGGGATTGACGACGTAATAGAGCACCACGGCCAGGATCAGCCCCAGAGCCGCGAGGATCAGGAGTAAAACGCGGGAAAAAATGCGCAAGATAACTATCCTTGTCGAGTGGTAGCGCTGTTATGCCACTACGCCACAGGTGCGGCAAGTGGCCATGAGCCTCGTTTGAGGTGGTCCCGCGATCCATCGCGGGCCTCCATCATGAATGAAAATGCTTTTAAACACGTGAACTTATCAGAAGTTTTCGGCTCACATGCCGGTAGCCATTGGTCGTGGCCGCCTGATAAGCTCGCGACTTTATTCGAATGCCCTTTAGGCGCATGAACAAGGAAATAGCATGAAACAGCATCGGTTGGCGGCGGCGGTGGCCCTGGTTAGCCTGGTACTTGCGGGTTGTGATTCGCAGACCAGCGTAGAGCTGAAAACCCCGGCGCAGAAAGCTTCCTACGGCATCGGCCTGAACATGGGCAAAAGCCTTGCCCAAGAAGGCATGGATGACCTGGATTCCAAAGCAGTAGCCCAAGGCATTGAAGATGCCGTCGGCAAGAAAGAGCAGAAGCTCAAAGACGACGAACTGGTTGAAGCGTTTGCCGCCCTGCAAAAGCGTGCTGAAGAACGCATGACTAAAATGAGCGAAGAGTCGGCAGCCGCCGGCAAGAAATTCCTCGAAGACAACGCCAAGAAAGACGGCGTCGTGACCACGGCTTCCGGCCTGCAGTACAAGATCATCAAGAAAGCCGACGGCGCCCAGCCCAAGCCGACCGACGTGGTGACTGTGCACTACACCGGCAAGCTCACCAACGGCACCACCTTTGACAGCTCCGTGGATCGCGGTAGCCCGATTGACCTGCCGGTCAGCGGTGTGATTCCGGGTTGGGTCGAAGGCCTGCAACTGATGCACGTAGGCGAGAAGGTCGAGCTGTTCATTCCTTCCGCATTGGCCTACGGCGACCAGAGCCCGAGCCCGGCGATTCCAGCCAACTCCGTGCTAGTATTCGACCTGGAACTGTTGGCCATCAAGGACCCAGCCAAGGCTGAAGCCCCTGAGGCACCTGCTGCACCCGCCGCCAAGAAGTAATCGGCGCCTGAACACACAACGCCCCGTCTCGACGGGGCGTTGTCGTTTGTAGTGAGCGGGCTTGCCCCGCGCTGGGGGGCAAGCCCGCTCACTACATGCGATTCAAGCGAACGTCTGTGACGGGTGACAGTCTGATATAACACTCGAACACGGCTAGCCGCACAGCAACGCCAAGTCAATGAAATATTGGGTTTTTTTCAAGTGCGCAAAAAACGCCCGATCTGACTGCAAGCCTTGTAAACCGTGGCTTTCAGCCAGCAAAACCGGCTCTGTTCACAAGGTTATCCACAATTTGTGTGGATAACATTTGTGTTCGCCTGGAACTGGAGTGACGAATGAAACCACCCTTCAATTTCACCCGTTTCCTGCCCATGGCGGCGCGTTTGCTCGGCCGTGGCCGTTTGCCTACGCTGCTCTTCGCGGTCGCTGCCAAGGGCTCCAGCCAGGGCAACCGCCTGGGTAAGCTCAAGGATGATCTCAAATTGCTTCAGGCCCTGTGCCTGGCGTACTGGCGTGGCGAGTATCGGGCGATCAGCCCCAAGGCACTGGTCTCGGTGGTGGCGGGGCTGATGTACTTTCTCAGTCCGATCGATGCGATCCCGGACTTTATCCCGTTGTTCGGCATGCTCGATGACATCGCCGTGCTGGCATGGCTCATGAAGACCCTGGACGACGAGCTGAGCGCTTTTCGTGCCTGGCGTGAGGCACAGCGTCCTGAAAAGCTCGCGGTGGTTGAGCGGCTCCCTGCGACGCCGGCACTGCTGGCCAAGGAAAACCCGCAAAAAAACTGACGATACGGCTATCCTCTGCGACCTTTGTGGCTGTTAGGATTACACTCCTAGGGAAAGAGCTTACTTAGTAAGTGTTGTTATCCTACGGGGCAGTCATGGATATTCAGATAATTTCACGCAATGGCGAACCCGAATACGCGGTGTTGCCTTGGGATCAATACCAGGCGCTGCTGAAAGCTGCCGGTCAGCAACAACCCGCTACACCTCCCCCCGTTTCTACTGCCCAAGCCGCCGTCCCGGATCTGCGCCCGCTCGCAGACCTGCGCGGCTTGCGCGAAGCCAAGGGCCTGGCAATCGAGGCCCTGGCCCGTACCGTGGGCATCAGCCCGTCGTATCTTGGATTGATCGAAAGTGGTGAACGCCAGCCGGATGCCGCGATCCGCCGCAGCCTGGCCTGGGAATTGGGCGTTGCAGGTTGGAGGGATGAATCTTGAGCCTACGTATCAGCCGTCAACATTGGGATGGGTTACTCAACGAACTGGACCAGGCGCGCCGCCAGCGCCATCTGCTGACGTACCGCGCGCTGCTGGAGCGCCTGCAATTCCCCACGCCGGCCATGCAAACCCTGGCCGCCGCCCTAGAACACCTGGCAGCGCTGGACGCCAAGGCCGAGCAGCCGTTGCGCAGTTCCCTGGTGATCAGCCAGGGTGCGAGCCGCCTGCCGCGTACCGGCTTCTTTGAATGTGTGGAGCGCCTGGGGCGTTTCAGCGGGCCGTCCGATGGCGTGGCCGCGGCATCCTGGCATGCCTCGGAAGTGGTACGGGTATTCGAGTACGAATACCCGGAATCTGCCGAGGCCTAAAGCGCCTGGGGCAGCGCGTCCATGCTGTCGATCACATGGATGCTGTAGCCGGCCACGTCCTTGGCATGGTGCTTGGCTTGCGACGCCAACTCCGCCAATTGGCTGGCATCGAGTTGTCCACAGGCCTGTGGATATAAATGCACCACGCCGATGGACAGCGACAGTAACGCGAACTCCTGACGTACGCCCTGGCGGTTCAACGCCACGAAGCAGCCAGCCTCGAGGTGCTCGGCACGGTAGAAGCGCCTGCACTGGGTGTGGAAGTCATCCAGCAGTTGGTTGAGCCGCTTGCGCCAATCCTGCGGCCCCAGTACCAGCAAGAAATCATCTCCGCCGATATGCCCGACAAAGTCGCGGCTGGCGTCGACCCGGTCGTTCAGGCACTGGGCCAGGCACAGCAACACTTCATCGCCACGCCCATAGCCGTAGATGTCGTTGAACGGCTTGAAGCTGTCGATATCCACGTAACAGATCACCGACTCCCGTTGTTGTTGCAACAACCGCGTCAGGCATTGCTGAATCGGTACGTTGCCGGGTAGCAACGTCAGCGGGTTGGCGTAGCGTGCCTGTTGGATTTTCAGCTCGGTGATCAGCTTGAGTACGTCGATCACGCGGCCCAGCCCCAGGTAATCGCCGTTGAGCGTAATGATGAAATCTTCTTCGATACGCTGCCGTGCACGGCTGGTCAGCAGGCGGCTGACCTGTTGCAGCGACTGGCTCAACTCCACCGCGAGAAAGTCGCTGCTCATCAAGCGGCTGATGGGCTTGCGCGCAAACAGGTCGGTGGCGAACGGCTTGAGCAGCGCATCCGACAGCGAATGCCGGTGCACGATACCCACCGGATGCCCGCGGCCATCAAGCACCGCCAGGGAGTTGAGGTTGGCCTGGCGGCGAAATGCCTCAAGCACCTGGGCGGTGGCGGTGTCCTGGTCCACGGCAGGTTGTTCGTTGAGCAGGGCGCTGAGGTCGCTGCCTTCGTCGCTCAGGGCCACGTTGGCGCTGTCGGGCCTGGGCAGCATTTGGCGTGGTTCCTGCGGTGGATTTTCCTGGGGACGACAGAGCAGATAGCCCTGCACCAGGTCCACGCCCATCTCCGTCAGCACCGCCAGCTCTTCCGGCAACTCGATGCCCTCGGCGATCACCTGGGCGCGGGAGGCCTTGGCGATTTGCAGGATCGAGCCGACAAACTCGCGCTTGAGCGCATCCTGATGGATGCCGTCGATAAAGTGCCGGTCGATCTTCACGTAATCCGGACGCAACTCCGACCACAAGCGCAGGCTGGAATAGCCGGCGCCGAGGTCGTCCAGGGCAATCGAGAACCCCATGTTGCGGTAGTGATGCAATGCGGTTTGCAGCAGGTCGAAATCGTCGGTGGGGGTCTGTTCGGTGAGCTCGATCACCACCTGGCTCGGTGGGATGCCATAGTCGCGCAGCAATTGCAGGGTGCGCCCGGGTTGGTGCGCCGTCTCCATCAAGGACTCCGGGGAGATATTGAGGAACAGCTTGCCCGGCAGTTTCTGTTCGCTGAAGCGCCGGCACGCGCTTTCGCGGCAGGCCATTTCCAATTCGCTCAGACGCCCCGCCTGGCTGGCCACCGAGAACAGCGCGACAGGGGAGTGCAGCGGGCTGTTGGAGGGGCCACGGCTAAGGGCCTCATAGCCGAGGATGCGTCGTTCGGACAGGCAGATGATCGGTTGGAACAGGCTGTGCAAACTGCCTTGAGCCAGGATTGAGCCCAATGCATTCAGCTGTTCGGTCATGGTCATGGCGATCTCGATCGAAAAAAAAGGACCGCGGGCGGTGAGCCGACGGTCCTTCATTTCACGACAGAATGATGTCTATATGATGACAGCTCGGGTCGCCATCACATTAAATTGCCATCATTTACTGCTTGGCCACCTGCTTGCTGATCTTCAGGTAGTCCAGCAGGATCCGGCCAGTCTCGGCCAGGTAGGCGTCGTCTTCCGGCTTGGTTTTTTCCGCCTCGGCCGGCAGCGCATCTTCATCTTCTTTCTTCAGCTCTTTGAGCGGGTCTTCGCCTTTGGCCTTGCGGCGGACGTTTTCCAGCACCAGTTGCTGATTCTCGATGTCGGCATGCTGCTTGCGGCGGTCGACTTCGTTGAGGCTGACGGATTTTTCTTCCATCAACTTTTTGGCCAGGGCCAGCTTGTCGCGGATGAACACGAACTCGGCATCCTTGGCGGAGCGGGTGTCGTGGTCAGCCTTCAACTGCACCAGGAATGGCTTGAACGGGTCGGACGCTGGCTTGATCGCAGGGCGGATGGTATCCCACGGCATGGCTTCCGGCAGGGCGCTTTCGCCGATTTCCTTAGTGTCGATGATCGACGGGAAATCGATGTCCGGCAGTACGCCCTGATGCTGGGTGCTCTGCCCGGAAACCCGGTAGAACTTGGCCAGCGTCAGCTTCAGCTCGCCATGGTTCAGCGGCTGGATGGTCTGCACGGTGCCTTTGCCGAAGGTCTGGCCGCCGATGATCAGCGCGCGGTGGTAGTCCTGCATGGCGCCGGCGAAAATCTCTGAGGCCGAGGCCGAGAGGCGGTTGACCAGCAACGCCATCGGGCCTTTGTAGAAGGCGCCCGGGTTCTCGTCTTCGAGCACGTCGACACGGCCGTCAGCGTTGCGTACCAACACGGTCGGGCCCTTGTCGATGAACAGGCTGGTCAGCTCGGTGGCCTCCTGCAGGGAACCGCCGCCGTTGTTGCGCAGGTCGATGACCACGCCGTCGACTTTTTCCTTCTGCAACTCTGTCAGGATTTTCTTAACGTCGCGAGTGGTGCTCTTGTAGTCCGGATCGCCAGCACGGAACGCCTTGAAGTCCAGGTAGAACGCCGGGATCTCAATCACGCCCAGTTTGTAGTCCTTGCCATCCTGCTTGAGGTTGAGGACTTTCTTCTGCACGGCCTGGTCTTCGAGCTTCACCGCTTCACGGGTGATGGACACGATCTTGCTGGTCTGGTCGTTTGGCGCATTGGTGTGTGGAATCACTTCAAGGCGCACCACGCTGCCTTTCGGCCCACGGATCAGCTTGACCACTTCGTCCAGGCGCCAGCCGACCACGTCGACCATCTCTTTGTCGGCCTGGGCCACGCCGATGATCTTGTCGGCCGGGGCGACCTGCTTGGTCTTGTCCGCCGGGCCTGCCGGCACCAGGCGCACGATCTTCACCTGGTCGTTGTCGCTTTGCAGGACGGCACCGATGCCTTCCAGGGACAGACTCATATTGATGTCGAAATTTTCCGCGTTATCTGGCGACAGATAATTGGTGTGCGGGTCGTAGGACATCGCGAAGGTGTTGATGTAGGCCTGGAAGATGTCTTCGGCACGGGTCTGGTCCAGGCGCGCCAGCTGGTTCTTGTAGCGCTTGGTCAGCAGTTCCTGGATCGCCTTGGGGTCTTTGCCGGCGATCTTCAGGCGCAGCACTTCGTCCTTGACGCGTTTGCGCCACAGGTCATCCAGTTCTGCGGTGGTCTTGAGCCAAGGGGCGTCCTTGCGGTCCACCAGAAGGGTTTCCTTCTCGGTGAAGTCGAGCTTGTCGGTGCCTTTGTTCAGCTCAGCCAAGGCGAAGTCCAGACGCGCTTTGACGCGGTCCAGATAACGCTTGTAGATGGTGAAGCCGGGCTGCAGGTCGCCGCTCTTGAGGAAGTCGTCGAACTGCGTCTTCCACTTGTCGAACTCAGCGATGTCGCTGGCCAGGAAGTAGCTGCGCGACGGATCCAGCAGCTTGAGGTAGCTGTCATAGATGATCACCGAGCGAGCGTCGTCGAGCGGCGGCTTGCTGTAGTGATGGCGCTTGAGCAACTCGACGACGTTAAGGCTGGCAATCACCTCATCGCGATCCGGCTGAAGGTTGTCCCAGCTGTTGGCTGCGAACGTATTGGTCGACATCGACGCGAAGCCGAGACCAATGAAAAGAGCGAGGGCGGTGCTTGGGAACAAATGCTTCATGCTGATTCGACGCGGGGGCAATTGATAACGCATATTAGGCCGTCTTTGAGGGAGCCGGTTCCATATGGTCCGGTCGCATAATGCAAAAAGCCCGGCGCTACTGCTACGGGCTCAGTCCAGACTCACTATGGAGGCACTGTGAAAGCATTGCAAGGCGTTGACGGTCACGTGGAGTGGTTGGAAGAACCCAGTCCTACCTGCGATGTAGGCCAAGTTCGCATTCGTGTGTCGGCAGCGGGCCTGAATCGCGCCGATTTATTACAGCGTGCGGGGCTTTATCCGCCCCCTCCGGGTGCCAGTGCAGTGCTGGGCCTGGAGTGTTCCGGGGTGATCAGTGAAGTGGGGGCGGGCTCGTCCTGGCAGGTCGGTGACCGCGTCTGCGCGCTGTTGGCCGGGGGTGGCATGGCCGAAGAAGTGGTGGTGGATGCGCGCCATGTATTGCCGGTGCCGGAGGGGCTGTCGCTGATCGAGGCGGCAGCGTTGCCTGAGGTGTACAGCACGGCGTGGCTGAATCTGTTCCAGTTGGCGGGCCTCAAGCCCGGTGAAAAAGTCTTGCTGCACGCAGGCGCCAGTGGCGTGGGCTCCGCGGCGATCCAGCTGTGCAAGGCATTTGGCAGCCCGTGCTGGGTCAGCGTGGGCTCGGCCGAGCGCCTGGCGTACTGCGAAGCTCTGGGTGCCCAAGGCGGCGTGGTACGTACGGATGGGATAGAAGGGCTGCGGGATTTCGGGCCGTTCGATGTGATTCTCGACCCGGTGGGCGGCGACTATGCAGCCCTTGACCTCAAGCTGTTGGCCCTGGATGGTCGCTGGGTGTTGATCGGCCTGATGGGCGGTCGCGAGGCCAAGCTGGACCTGGCCCAGGTGCTTGGCAAGCGCATCCAGTTGCTGGGTTCGACCCTGCGTAGTCGCAGTGATCAGTTCAAGGCTGGCCTGTTCAGCGACCTGAGCCAACATGTATGGCCGTTGTTTGTCGAGGGGCGCCTGAGCCCGCAGTTGGCCAAGACGTTCCCGATCAAGGATGCCGAGGCGGCGTTTGCCGAGCTGGCGACCAACCAGATTTCCGGGAAGCTGGTGTTGGTGATCGATGAGACGCTGGCCTGATCTTTAACTTGGAATGCAACCAATGTGGGAGCTGGCTTGCCTGCGATAGCGGTGTGTCAGATGAAGAATTCTTCACTGATATACCGCTATCGCAGGCAAGCCAGCTCCCACAGTTGATTGGATTTTCAATTCGGCAGGGTGTGATCAGATCCAGTGGTGGATGGGCCAGCCAGCTTGTTCCGCATGGGCGCGCAATACTGGATCGGGGTTCACTACTTGCGGATGATCCACTTTCAACAGCAACGGTAGATCATTACGCGAATCCGAGTAGAAATACGCCCCCTCCAACGTCTCGCCCTCCTGCTCCAGCCACTCCAGCAAACGCGTGATCTTGCCCTCGCGGTAAGTCAGTACGCCCACGGTTCGCCCGCTGTACACGCCATGACTGACCTCCAGTTCAATACCCAGCACTTCATCAATGCCGATCCGCGCTGCAATAGGCTGGACCAGATGGGTGCCCGACGCGGAGATCACCAGAATCCGGTCGCCATTTGCGCGGTGACGGGCGATGGCCCTGGTGGCGTCGCTGTAGATCAGCGGCTCGATCACGTCCTCGACCCACGGCTCTACCAGGTGCTCGATTTCCGCCGGTGTGCGGCCAATCATCGGCTCCAGGCTGAAGTCCATGTAGTCTTCCATCTTCAGCTCGCCCTGGCTGTAGGCGTCCATCAGTTCGTTGTTCTTGCGCATGAACGACGCCGGGTCGACCCAGCCCAGGCGGCCCATCTGCTCGCTCCACAGGGTGGCGCAGTCGCCGTGGATCAAGGTGTCGTCCAGATCAAAAATTACCAATGCCATCGGTCGTGCTCTCTCAGTAAATCGTTGCGTCAGGCTACTTCACACAGGGCGCTTGGGTCGATGGAAAGTGCCAGGCGCTGGCCGTCCGGATGCAGATCGTCGGCCGAGCGGTTGAGCACGTCCACCACCAGTTCCACGCCGCGCGCCTCGATGCGATAGCGGATCACATTGCCCAGCAGGCTGTGGCTGCGTACCAGGGCGTCGAGTTCGCCGCTGCGGCTCAACTCGATGGCCTCGGGGCGAATGGCGATGCGGCTGTTGATCGGACGTTGCAGCAGTTGGGTCGCCTTGTCGGCATCCAGCAGGTTGTAGTTGCCGATGAACCCGGCGGCGAATACGTCGACCGGCGCGGTGTAGAGGGTCTCGGCGTCGCCGCTCTGGACGATCTTGCCCTGATTCATCAGGAAGATGCGGTCGGACATGGTCAGGGCTTCTTCCTGGTCATGGGTCACGAAGATCGTGGTCAGGCCCAGTTCGCGCTGGATCTGGCGGATCTGTTCGCGCAGGTGCTTGCGAATCCGCGCATCCAGCGCCGACAACGGCTCATCCAGCAACAGCAGGCGCGGGCGGGTCACCAGGGAGCGGGCGAGGGCCACGCGCTGGCACTGGCCGCCGGACATCTGGTGCGGGTAGCGGCCGGCGAGGTCCTTGAGTTCCACCAGTTGCAGCACTTCCTGCACGCGCTTGTGGCTGTCGTCGGCGTTGACCTTCTGCATGCGCAGGCCAAAGGCGACGTTCTGTTCCACGGTCATGTTGGGAAACAGCGCATAGCTCTGGAACACCATGCCGATGTTTCGTTTCTGCGGGCTCAGCGGGACGATGTCCTGGTCATCCAGCAGGATTTTGCCACTGTCCACCGGCGTCAGCCCGGCGATGCAGCGCAGCAGCGTGGACTTGCCGCAACCGGACGGGCCGAGCAGGGTGACGAACTCACCCTTGGCGATCTCGCAGTTGATGTCACTGAATACCGGGGTGCCGGCGTAGCCTTTTTGCAGGTGTTGGACGCTGACGAAGCTCATTGGCTTTTGTCCTTGTTCAAGATATTGGCGGCCCAGGTCAGCACCAGCACAAAGAAGAAATAGGAGATCACGACGGCACTGGTGAAGTGGCCGCTGCTGTTACGCATGTTGTTCAGGTACACCTGCAACGTTTCGTAGCGGGTGCCGACGAGGATGTTGGCGAACACGAACTCGCCGAACAGGAACGAGAATGACAGCAGCAGCGCCACCATCAGGCCTTTGCGCAGGTTCGGCAGCACCACCAGGATCGCCGCCTGCCAGGTGCTGGCGCCGAGCAGTTGGGAGGCGTCCATCAGGTCGCGCAGGTTGATCGCTTGCAGGTTGTTGGTGATCGCGCGGTACATGAACGGCAGGGCGACGGTGAAGTAGCAACCGATCAGGATCCACGGTGTGCCGACCATCGCCAGCGGCCCGGAGCCGTAGAGTTGCAGCAGGCCCACGGACGACACCACCGGCGGCACCGCGAAGGGCAGCAGGATCAGGATGTTCATTAGCGCATCGAGTTTCGGGAAGTGGTAATGCACCACGAACAGCAGCGGCAGTATCAGCACCACCGACAGGATCAGCGCGCCGACGCACACCAGCAGCGACTGCCCGAACGCCATCAGAAAGCGCGGGTCGCTCCATAACTGCACGTACCACTTCAGGGTAAAACCGGCAGGCAGGATGGTCGCCGACCAACTGCTGGCGATGGAGTAGACAAAGGTGCCCACCAGCGGCAGCACCAGGATCGCAAACAACACATACACCACCACACGGTGGTAGAGGGAGGCCGGGCCGGCTTCAGCGCGAGACATGGTAGCTCCTCTTGAGCAGCAGTTGATGGACCACCGTGACCACGGTCATCAGCGCCACCAGTACCACGGCCAGGGCGCTGGCCATGTTCGGGTCGAGGGACACGTCGCCGGACACCAGCCCGGCAATACGGATCGGCAGCACGTTGAAGTTGCCGGTGGTCAAGGCATACACCGTTGCATAGGCGCCCAGGGCGTTGGCCAGCAGAATCACGAACGTACCGAGCAGGGCCGGAGTGAGCACCGGCAGGCCGATATGCCGCCAGAACTGCCAGCCATTCGCGCCGAGCAGTGCAGCCGACTCACGCCAGTCTTCGCGCAATGCATCGAAGGCCGGGTACAGCAGCAACACGCCCAGGGGAATCTGGAAGTAGGTATAGAGGATGATCAAGCCGGTCTTCGAGTACAGGTTGAAGTCCTGAATGATCCCCGCCTGCTTGAGCATGATCGTAATGCTGCCGTTGAAACCGAGCAAAATGATGAACGCGAACGCCAAGGGCACACCGGCAAAGTTGCTGGTCATGTTGGCGAAAGCGGTGACGAAATTGCGCAGCGGCGAATCCACCCGGCGTAACGAGTAGCTGCCCAGCGTGGCGATGATGATGCCGAATATGCTGGAGTAGAAGCTGATTTCCAGGCTGAACTGGATGGCTTGCAGGTAGAACTTCGAGCTGAAGATGCGCACGAAGTTTTCCATGCCCCAGCCGGCCTCTTCGGTTTGCAGGCTGTTGATCAGCACCCATACCAGCGGGGCGATTTCGAACACGATAAAGAACAGTGCGAAGGGCACCAGACACAGCAGCGCCAACCATTTGCCTCGGGTCATTTCAACAGCTCCCGGCAGACAGGTTTGTCGTGGGGCGCGCCCAGCAGTTCACAGACGGTGCCGCACAGGTCGGTCTGTTTCGGCGTGGCGTTGGGGTCCAGGCTGAAGGCATCGCCGAAGACAAACAGCGGCACTTCGCGTTCCTGCGCCAGCAGGCCGTTGTGGGAACGATCGTTGTTCATGCCGTGGTCGGCGGTCACCAGCACTTGGTAGCCGGCGTCGAGCCAGGCTTGCAGGTAATCGGCCAGGATAATGTCAGCCGAGCGTGCGCTGTTGCGGTATTGCGGGGTGTCAAGGCCGTGCTTGTGGCCGGCGTCGTCGATGTTCATCGGGTGCACCACCAGGAAGTTCGGTGCGTGTTTGCGGCGCAGGCTTTCGGCGTCGGCAAACAGGTGGGAGTCTGGGTAGTGGTCATGCCAGTAGAAATGCCCGTGCTGGATCGCCAGTGCCTTGTCGTCGGTATGACGGTCGCGGGCGGCGAGGAAGGGGGTGCGGTTATACAACTCGCTGACCCAGTGGTAAGCCGCCGCTGCGGTGGACAGACCGGCATCGGTGGCGTAATGGAAAATGCTGCGCTGGTTGGACAGGCGCGAGACGTTGTTGTGGACGATGCCGCTCTGGATCGGAGGCACGCCGGTGAGTATGCATTCATACAGCGGGCGGGACAGGGCGGGCAGTTCACATTCCAGCTTGTAGAGGGCTGCGCGTCCTGCGCCGACATAGGCCTGCAAGTGCCCCATGGCGTGCCTTGCAACCTCGAAGTTGAGGCCGTCGAGCACGACAAGGATGACATTGTGCTTCATGGGGGGAGGCGCTCCGCAACAGTAGGCTTGACTCAATTTCTCTGACACAACCGGACCAAATTGTGGGAGCAGGCAAGCCAGCTCCCACACCGACCGCATTTCAGGTCTGTTATTTCATCTCTACGATGACTTGCTCGTTCCACAGTTGTGGCAGCTTCTTGGCAGTCGCTTCCCAGGCGTCGGCATCCTTGATCGGTTGCGGGTTGGCCTTGGTGTACTGCTCGCCCGGGATCAGGTTCTTGGCGATTTCGGCCGGCAGTTTCAGGTCGGTTTCAGCGCGGATCGGGCGCGCATTGCCCTTCGCCAGGTTGAGCTGGCCGGCATCGCTGAAGATGTATTCGCGGGTCAGCTTGGCGGCGTTCGGGTGCTTGGCGTATTTGTTGATGATGGTGGTGTAGCCGGATTTCACCGAACCGTCGGATGGGATCAGCACCACGTAGTCATCCGGGTTGGCCATCTTGGCCTTGTAGCTGAGGCCGTTGAAGTCCCAGACCACGCCCACTTCGACTTCGCCTTTTTCCATGGTGGCGATGGTCGGGTTGGACAGGCCAAGGCGACCTTGCTGGGCAATCTTGGTGAAGAACTGCAGGCCTGGGGCGATGTTCTTTTCGTCGCCTTTGTTGGCGATGGCCGCCGCCAGCACGCCATTGGCCGCTTGGGCCGCAGTGCTTACGTCACCGATGGAAACCTTGTACTTGCCGGTCAGCAGGTCAGCCCAGCTGGTAGGCACTTCAGAGCCGTGCAGCAGCTTCTTGTTGACGATAAACGCGATGGTGCCGGTGTAGGCCAGGGCCCAGTGACCGTCTTTGTCCTTGGCCCAATCCGGCACCTGCGCCCAGGTGGACGGTTTGTACGGCTGGGTCACGTCCTGCTTCACTGCAATCGGGCCGAAGGCCGCGCCGACGTCGCCGATGTCGGCGCTGGCGTTGTCTTTCTCTGCCTTGAACTTGGCGATTTCCTGGGCCGAGCTCATGTCGGTGTCGATGTGCTTGAGGCCGTAGGTCTTGGCCAGGTCTTCCCAGGTGCCTTTCCAGTTGGCCCAGTCATCGGGCATGCCGACGCTGTTGACGGCGCCTTCCGCTTTCGCGGCGGCTTCAAGGGTTTTTAGATCGGTATCAGCGGCCATGGCGGCGGTGCACATGGCAATGGTCGAGCCTAACAGTGATGCCAGGAAAAGCTGTTTCATCCGAAGCTCCTTTGGGCGTTATCAACGCTGCGTTTTTATGAACGATTGCGGGGGGCGATTCATCACTGATTTCTTGGGGCGCGTCCCAAGAAATCAGTGATGAATCGCCCCAGTTGGTCTAGGTCAGCAATACCTGAGCCAATTTAGGCCCGGTGGATGACAGTTTCATGTCGATGTCGTTTTTAAATCGCTGATGTCGCTGCGCTCAGAGTGAGCGTAGACCATGCCCAGGTGCCCGCATTGATTGGACTTGGCCGATGTATTGCAGGGTGTTCTGCGCGGGGCAGACACGGACTGTCATCTGTCGGTCATCTGCAATGCCTAGGCTGACATGCAACTGCAACAGCCCAAATACAGCGCGGTTTCTGCACCCGAACGGTGCTGGTCTAGTCCAGATAGGTAACGTTGATGCGTGATGAGGCAATCAAGGCGGTGACATCCATCGGCCTGGCGCTGCAAGAGCAGATCGACCACGGCCTGTTGCCGCCCGCCAGCAAACTCCCGGCCGAGCGCAAGCTCAGCGAGTTGTTTGGTACCACCCGGATCACGGTGCGGGAAGCCTTGTTACAACTGGAGGCCCAGGGCCAGATCTATCGCGAAGAACGCCGTGGCTGGTTTGTCTCGCCGCCACGGCTGGCCTACAACCTGATGCAGCGTAGCCACTTTCACGCGATGGTCAGCGACCAGGGGCGGGTGGCGTCCACCGAAGTGATCTCGGCGCGCTTGCAGCCGGCGTCGGCAGCGGTGTGTGCGTGGTTGCAGTTGCCGGCGTTGTCGAGTGTGATCCAGATCTGCCGGGGTCGGCGGATCGACGGGCGCCTGGTGCTGTATGTGGAGCACTACCTGAACCCACAGTATTTCCCGGGGATTCTGGACTGCGATTTGAATCAGTCGATGACCGAGTTGTATGCCCGCAAGTACGACCTGCACTACGGGCGGGTGCGCTTTGAAATCGTGCCGACGTCACTGCCGGTGGAGGCTGCCGCGACGTTGCGTGTGTCGGTGGGCAGCCCCGGCTTGCGCATTGCCCGGGTCAATTATGACCAGCACCAGCGGTTGATCGATTGTGACCTGGAGTTCTGGCGGCATGATGCGATCCACGTGGGCGTGGATGTGGTGTGACCCTCGCCACAGTTGGATTTAGGGTGTGAGTGCCTTGAGCACCTGATCCACATTGGTTTCCAGCTCTGCCACCGGGTCTGCGCCATCCACATTCAATACCAGCAGTTGCGAACCGCCAGCGGCAACCGCCGCTTTTACCGCTTCGCTTGGCTGCCGGTGATGCAGCACCACGGCCACGTCGTTGTCTTTGAGCTCGGCACTGAGTTTCTGCAAGGCCTGCGGCGTCCACTCGGCGTCCGGCCGCGCATCGGTGCTGATGACTTCCAGGTTCAAGCTGCTGACCAGATACGCAAAGTGATCGCTCAGGCTGACAACGCTGAGGTTGTCTGCCTTGGCCAACCGCGCTTCGCTGTCGGCGGTGAGTTTGAGCAGGCGCTGTTTGAGGGCGGCGAGGTTGGCGTCGATCTTTGGCTTGGCACTCGGCGCCAGGCGGCTCAGGTCGGCGGCCAGCACGTCGGCCATGCGCCCCAGGTTGTTGCTTGATTGCCATGGCTGGCTGTTCAAGCCGTCGGCCACGCCGGGCTGCACGGCGATGCCCGGCAGGCCGCCGTCTACCGGGCGTGCGGCGTCGATTTCGACGATGCGGATGTTGCTGCGTCGCGCTACCGGGTACAGCGGGTCATCGGCCCACAGCGAGCGCAGGCCGATGGCGGCGTCGGCATCCGCGGCCAGCTTGCCCAGCGCCGGGGCGCCACGGCCGGTGAAGTAGGACACCTGCCGCGAACCCGGTAGGTTGGCTGGCGCGGCGCGTTCGAGTTGCACGTCGGTGCCTTTGAGCAAGACCTCGGCCAAGCCGTAGGTGACCGGCAGCGAAGCCAGCACCTTGACCGGCTTTATCGAGGTGGCCTTGCTGAGCGCGGCATGGCCGAGGCCGTGGTTGGTTTTGAAACCGTTGGGCTCGAAACCGTCGACAGCCAGTGCCGAGGTACTGATCAAACAAGCGATGGCCAAGGCCAGTGGGCGAAAGACGGGGCGCATTATCCTAGATTCCCTTTGAGGCTGGGCACGGTGCCGCGTGCGATGGCGGCGAGGGCGAAGGCGATGCCGGCCATCAGGATGATCGCGGCACCGGACGGGATCGGCAGGTCGAAGATGATCGGCAGCAGGATGCCGCACAGGGTGCTGACCGTGGCGATCACCACCGAGATCCAGAAGAAGCCCTTGAGTGACTGGCTCAACAGGCGTGCCGCTGCGGCCGGGATCACCAGCAACGCACCGACCAGGATCGCGCCGATCACCTTGACCGCCGCCACGGTGATCAGCGTCACCAGGATCACGAACAGATAATCCAGGGTCTTTACTGCCACGCCACGCACCGCCGCCAATTGCGGGTTGAAGCTGGCGAGCATGATGCGGTTGTACAGCGGCAACGCCAGGGCCATCACCAGCGCGCCGACAATCGCCAGCACCAGCAGGTCATTGCCGTTGACGGTCAACACCGAGCCGAACAGCACGTTTTCGAGGATGTGCACGTTGATCTTGCCCGCCAGGATCAGCAGCAGGCTCGCGCCCAATGCCAGCGACACCGAGAGGAACACGCCGATCAGGGTGTCCGGCGCCAGGCCCGTACGGTTGCGCAGGTAGTTGAGCAGGATGCCGAACAGCAGGCAGTAGCCAAACAACGCGCCATACGGCCCGGTGTAGGGTTCGCCGAGCAGGATGCCCACGGCCACGCCGGTCAGTGCGGCATGGCCGACCGCTTCGGAAAAAAACGCAAAGCGCTTGACCACCACCAGCGTGCCCAAACCACCGAGTACCGGCCCGATCAGCAGGCCGGCGAGCAGCGCGTTGACCACAAAACCATAGGCCAGCGCTTCCGGCAGGTACCCGGAAGAGGCCCAGCCCTGGACCATCAAGCGAAAAGCTTCATAACTCATTGCGCCGGGCTCCGAGGGTGGGTGGAGAACAGGGTCAGCAGGCGATCCGGGGTCAGTGCTTCTTTGGGCGTGGCGTCGAACAGCACGCGGCGGTTCAGGCCGGTGACGCGGTCGGCCAGGCGGCCGACGGCTTCGAGGTCGTGCTCGATCCACAGCACGGTGATCCCGGCCAGGCGCCAGTCATTGAGCAGGCGTTCGAACACCTGGATGCCGGCTTCATCGAGGGCCGACATCGGCTCATCCAACACCAGCAATTGCGGCGCCGGGATCAGCCCCTGGGCCAGCAACACGCGCTGACGTTCACCGCCGGACAGCGCGCCCATACGGCGCTTGCGCTTGTCCTGCATGCCAACGCGCTCCAGGGCATCGCCAATCGCGCTGGCGTAGTGTGTGGACAGGCCAAGAAATGCCGGGCGGCGCTGGCACATGGCAGCCATGAAGTCATCTACGGTCATCGGCAAGCCGCGGTCAAATTCCAGTGCCTGGGGGACGTAGCCGACGGTACCCACGGCTGTCGGCCAGTGCAGGCGCAATTGCCCCTGGTGCGGCGTTTGCCCCAGCAAGGTCTTGATCAGCGAGCTTTTGCCGCCGCCGTTGGGGCCGACCAGCGCGTGGATGCTGCCCGGCTCTACCTGGAAGCTCACGCCGTCGAGGATCGTGGTGCGGCCCAGGGTCAGGCAGATTTTGTCGAACTCGATCGTCGGGCCGACGCTGGCGACTTTCAGTTGCTCCGCCGCCGTCATGCTCCCGACTCCTGGATCGCCCGCACCACGGTGTTGAGGTTGCCGGTCATTTCCTTTTCGTACTTTTCAGGCGTGTATTCGCCGTAGGAAATATGCGACAGCGGGTACAGCTTGACCCCGGACTCACGCTGGATGGTCTCGACGTAGGTCGACGGGAAATCCATCTCCGAGAAGATCACCTTCACGTCCAGCGCGCGCAGTTCATCAATGGTTTTCTTCAACTGGCTCGGGCTCGGCTCGATGCCGTGGGCCGGTTCGACCACGGCGGTGACTTCCAGGCCGAATTCGCGCAGCAAGTAGTCGTAGGCCGCGTGCACGGTGGCCACGCGCAGGTCCGGGTTGGGCGCGCTGGTCAGTTTGGCCAGGGCGTCGGCGCGCATCTGGCGCAGGCGCTTGCCATAGGCGCGGGCATTCTGGGTGTAGGTCTTGGCGTTGTCCGGGTCGAGCTTGCCCAGCTCGCGGGCAATGTTGTTGACCTGGGCAATCGACGCGCTGATCGACAGGAAGGTGTGCGGGTTGACCACCTTGCCCGCACCGCGTGCGGCATTGCCGGTGGCGGCCAGCAGCGGCACGTTGGCGTTGGCTTCGATCACCGGGATGTCCGGGCGCTCGCTGGTGGCGATCATGCGGTCGGCGAAATCATCATGGCCGACGCCATTGAGCACGATCACGTCGAGGCTGCCGATGCGCTTGATGTCATCGGCGCGCGGCTCGTAGGCATGGGGATTGAAACCGGCGGGAATCAACGGCACGACCTCGGCCTTGTCGCCGACGATATTGCTCACATAGCTGTAGTACGGGTGCAGGGTGATGCCGATGCGCAGGCGCTTGGCCGCTTCGGCATTCGCCAGCGGGGCGAGCATCAGGCTGAGCAGGCCAACCAGCAACAGGCGCAACAGGGGGGATGAAATAGACATGGGCAATCGGTCTTCTCGTTCAGTGGCGGTGCTGGCGCGTCACGCCGGCATCGAATTGCGTGACCACCTGTTGCCAGCCGGCTGCGATCAGCGCCTGGTCAGAGAGGTCGGAAGGAGCGGCCAGGTTGGCGCTGCGATTGAGCCAGACATCCGGCTCGGTACCGTGCACGCGCATCAGCAGCGACCCGGCGGTGCCCGGCGCCTGGCTCAGGCCCAGGTAGGACGATGGCTCCAGCACCTGCCAGCGATGGTCGCCGCGGCTGACTGAACTGGCGTCCTGGGCGAAGGGCGCGAAGCCTTCTTCGGCCAATTGCGCGGGCGTTGGCAGGGCGCTGTGTTCCTGCTGCAGCAACTGGATTTCATCCAGGGTCACCCGCAGGTCGGCGTAGATCCCTTGCTCGGCGGCGCTCAGGTCGCGGCGTGCGTCGAGTTGATGGCTGGGCACGGCCGCGACGGTCTGGGTTTCGCCGTGCAACGCGATCACCGAGCCCGCCACCGCGAGGATGATCAGGCACAGCAGCAGGACGTAGAGGGTTTCGTGGCCGGCCCCGGCGGGGCGGACAACCTGTGTGGTACTCATTGTGGCTGGATGTCCGCTTGGTCGATTTCCACCACGTGGCCAGGGCCCGCATCAAACAGCACGTAGAACTCCGCGGAGGGTTTCTTGAAGGTCAGGGTCGAATCCTGGCCGAGCTTGCCGGGCACCAGGATGGTTTCGTCGTAGCCGATCACATCCAGGGTCACGCCGGGCGCGCCGCTGCCATCGGAGAAGCCGCCTTTGCACTGGATCTGCTCGCCGGGGATTTCCTTGCATTCGCACATCGGGTTGTGGGCCAGGGCCAGGGTGCTGAAACCGGCACCGATCAACAGGGCCGCGCAGGCGCGCGTCAGGCGCATCAAAGTCATGGTTTAACTCCTTGCTTGTTCAGCCAGGCAATGGTGGCAGGCGAGGCCTGGCTCAGCGGGATGGAACCCTGGTGCATGCTGCCGTCCCAGCCTTCCATGGTGATCCACACTTCGGCGTCTACCGGCGTGCGTTCCGGCACCGGCAGGGCGGCACCCATGCGGTACGGCGTGCCAAAGAAGATCACCCCGGCAGCCCGCAGGCTGCGAGGCTTGCCGATACGCAGGTAAGTGGCCTTGACCTGCTCGGCACAGGTGTCGCACAGGGCGGCGTTGAAGAACTTCATCGGGCCTGCCGGGTCCGGGCTCGGGCCTTCATTGCGAAACTCGGCGAGGGTCAGGCTCCAGGGCCCGACCTGCACGTCACCGGCTACGCGTTCGCCGATACCGCTGTCACCGCGGAACAACGCGGCGTCGGCAAAGTATTTGGGCATGAAGCCCAGAGGGATCAGCAACAGCAGGACATTGATGTGAAAACGCCACTTCAGCCAAAAGGCCCGCAGGGGCGAAGGCGGTGCGGCAAGGACCTTGCTCATGGGCGGGCCTCCGAAGTTTCAGCCTGCATGGCCGGGATAGCAGCCGGCGCGCGTTGCGTCTTGGCTTCGCGCTTGAGGGCATTGAGGGTGGCCAGGGCGGTGCGTTTGGTCCAGATCAGCAGGCCGCTCAAGACCATCATGCTCATGATCAGGCCGAAGAACGCCCAGATCAGCTTGATCCACAGGCCACCGAAGTCGCCGGTGTGCAGCGGGCGCATGGACTCGGTGACGAACTCCAGCTTTGAACGGTCGGAAAGCAGGTGCACGGCGGCGACCTCTCCGTCGTAGGGGTTGATCTGTGCGGTCTGGTACATCAGCGGGTACCAGCCGCGGCCACCAATCTGCAGGTGGCTGTAGGCGTTGAGCGGCAGGCTGACGAAACTCGCCTCCAGGCCCGGGATGCGCTGGGTGGCAATCTTGATTGCCTCGTCCACCGGAATCATCGGTGCCGGCACGCCGGGCTGCGACATGGGCACCTTTTCCCGGGCAATCACCGGGATCACAGGCTCCGTGGAGATCGAAATCTGGTTGTCCCCCAGGATCGCGCGGATCAGGAACCAGATGCCGGTGACAGCGATCACCAGGATGAACCAGATCGACCAGATCCCGCTCAGGCGGTGGAAGTCACCCCAGAAGATCCGCGCACCGTGGCGCACCCGCAGGGTCGGGCGCAGGAAGCCTTTCCAGAATTTCTTGTATACCACCAACCCGGTTACCAACGACGCCAGCAACGGAATGCCGAGCGCCGACACCAGGTACCAGCCCCAGCTGTAGCCATTGGTGAACGGCACCAGCCACCAGCCGTGCAGGGCGCGGGTAAAGGCCTGGAAGTTGAAGGACGGGCTGATGCCCTGGATCTTGCCGGTATACGGGTTGACGTAGACCTCCACCGAGCGCCCATCCGGGTAGCTGAGGTCGACGCTGAGGGCGAAATGCGATTCGTCGGGACGGCTGATCGACTGGACGAACACCTGGGGCTCATCGCGCTTGATGGCGGCGATCACCTGATCATAACTCAGCGGTTCGGCATCGTCCGATGGCTTGCTGGCGCGGATATCCGGGTTTGCCAGCCAGACGATCTCCTGGCTGACCACCGCCAGGGTGCCGGTGACGCAGACGATCAGTACAAAGAACCAGATGGGCAATGCCAGCCAGCTATGTACGAGAAACCAGAGTTTTGAGCGTGACTTCTTCGACATGTGAATGCGGGTCTTGATCGGAGGGGGGCGATGGAGGCCCGGGAAAGGCCGGTCGTAGCTTTTGCTGACGCGACGGGCTGTATCTAAGTTAAGACGGATGAGAATGAGAAATCCCTAACCGATAAATGAAAGTAAATGTTTCAGTGGCCTGTGAGCGAACACGTGATCACCCCGCAGCAGGGCTTTATCCTGCCTTGAGGTGGCAGCTGTGTTTTTCGAGGCCGGCGAACATGCAGGGACTCCTGATGCTGAGTACCTGCATCCTGGAATCACACGGGGCAAGGGTGAACGCGTGGGAGGGGGCAGGCCCCCTTCCACATTGTGATGGTGTTGCTCGTGGAGTCTCAGCCTTGCTGGAACATTTCCATGGCGCGTTGGCGGATCTGCGCTTCGGTCAGGTCTTCTTTGTGGGTGGCCACAAACCACACATGGCCGAACGGATCTTTCAGCGTGCCGCAGCGGTCGCCGTAGAACTGATCCTTGGGTTCAGAGATCACGGTGCCGCCGGCGGTGATGGCTTGTTTGTACTGCTTGTCGACGTCGTTCACATAGAGGTGGATGCCGACGCTGGTATGCCCATCGCGCGGGCTGCCAAAGGCACTTTCATCACAGGGCGAGCCCAGCATGATCGGCGAGCCGCCGATGCGCAGTTCCGCATGGCCGACCTTGCCGTCGGGCATGTCCAGGCGCATGACCGCAATAGCATCGAAGGCTTTTTTGTAGAACTCGATCGCTTCGGCGGCTTTTTCGATGCCCAGGTATGGGGTAATGCTCTGAAAGCCCTCGGGGATAGGTTTGACGCTCATTTCGTTCTCCTTAGATGGTGGTTTTGGAGGGACGGCCTTTTCACTATAGGTCACACCTTCGTGGCAACCACATTGACTGGCCCTTCACGTGGGCTCCAGCAACTGCGCCCCCGGCCCGCGCTCACCCAGTTGATCACCCTGATTACGCAACGGGCATGCTTCCAACGACAAACACCCACAGCCAATACAGCCGTTGAGCTTGTCGCGCAGCAGCAATAACTTGTTGATCCGTTCGTCGAGGTCTTCACGCCACAACGCGGATAGCCGCTCCCAATCCTTGGCCGTTGGTGCGCGCCCATCCGGCAAGGCATGCAGCGCTTCGCCAATGGTTGCCAGGGGAATCCCCAAACGCTGTGCGATCTTGATCACCACCACCCGTCGCAGCACATCCCGTGGATAACGCCTTTGGTTGCCCGCGTTACGATTGCTTTTGATCAGGCCCTTGGCCTCGTAGAAGTGCAGGGCCGTGACTGCCACGCCGCTGCGGGCGGCCAGTTGGCCAACAGTGAGTTCCTTGTTGAGCATGCATAAACTCCGAAACAGCGCTTGACCTCTAGTTAACTAGAGGTTTTACCCTGCGTGGCATCGAATCGCAAGATTCTGCCTACAGAGAAAGGGGAGTGTTCATGCAGGTATCAGAGAAGAATCGCGGTTTCACTCAACTGATCGAATTTCACATCGAACCCCGGCAGCAAGTTGCCCTGGTGGCGGCGTTGTCCATCCAAAGCGAACGCCTGGCCCAGGACCATGGCGGTTTTTTGAGTGCGAGCGTGCAGGTCAGCGATGACGGGCGGCGGGTGCTCAATTGTCTGCAATGGCAGTCCCGCGAGGATGGCGAGGCGGCGTTCCAGCGCTTTGAGCACGGCGAGGATGATTTCTGGACGCTGATTCGCGCCCACCAGGCCACGGCCGTGACCTTTGGTTCGTTCCAGGTGCTGCGCAGTTTCGAGCGCAGTCATGACGATGCGTTGCACTGCCGCCTAAATGGATAAGTGCAACATCCGTTCGCCTTGCACGTTTTCCCTCGGGCGACGTTTGTTCACCGCCAGCTCGCCGATCTTGATCAGGCGTGTACGTGTGACGTTGCGGCTCAGGCCCAGCAGGTTGGCGGTGTGCACTTGGTTGTAGTGGCTGAAACGATAGGCGGCACGCAACAGTGCATCCTCGACCTTTTCGTGCAGGGCACCGGCCTGTTCTTCGAAGAGTTTCTGGAAGGCTCGCTCCAGTAGCGCTTCGGCACTGTTGTCGGTGGCGTGCTGGCTGTCGTCCTGGCGCTCGATGCGCAGGTTCGACAGGCGCAGGTCGTCGCGTTCGATCACGCCGTTGCGGCAGATCAGCAAGGTGTGGTGAATCACGTTTTCCAGCTCGCGGATATTGCCCGGCCAGCTGTAGCTTTTAAGCTTGTGTTCGGCCTCGCGGCTGATCGTGATCGGCCCGTAGCCCAGGCGCTGGCTGTAGGCTTCGATGAAATGCCGGGTCAACGGCAAGATGTCGCCGGGGCGTTCGCGCAGTGGGCTGAGTTCCAGGCTGACCACGTCGAGGCGGTAGTAGAGGTCTTCGCGGAAATGCCCGGCGTTGATGGCCTTTTCCAGTTGCACGTTGGTCGCCGCCAATACACGCACATCAATCGCAATGCTCTTGCGCGAACCCAGGCGTACGACTTCGCGCTCCTGTAGGACGCGCAGCAACTTGACCTGGATCGCCATCGGCAAATCGCCGATCTCGTCGAGAAACAAGGTGCCGCCGTCGGCCTCCTCGAACCAGCCGGCCTTGGCACTGAGGGCGCCGGTGAAGGCGCCTTTTTCATGGCCGAACAGTTCGGCTTCCACCAGGGATTCGGAGAACGCCCCGCAGTTCACCGCCACGAATGGCCGGTTGCGCCGCGCGCTGAGGTTGTGGATATGCCGTGCCACCAGCTCTTTACCGGTGCCGGTCTCGCCGATGATCAACACGCTGGCTTCGCTGGGCGCCACTTGCTGGATGTGGTCGAGCAGCGCCTGGGATTTGGGGTCTTCGAAGACCTGGGCAGTGGCGCGGATCGAGGTCGCAAGGGCGGGCGAGGGCGGTAAGGTTAAAAGCTGCATGGGCACCTCTTCTTAGGAGTAGAACGTCGGAGTCGGCAGGGATTGGTTCAACGCCCAGTCCCCCAGTTCATGGAGTTTGTAGTCCACTGGATCGTGCAGGGTCTGGGTGCGCAGGTTGCGCCAGTGGCGGTCCAGGCGCAGCGACGCGTGGGTGGAGCGTGCACCTGTGACTTCAAACAGCCGGCTGCACAACTCCAGGCCCTGGCGGGTGGCGGCGACCTTGGCGGTGGCGATGGCAATCGCCAGTTGGCCACGTTCGTGTTCACGGAGGTTGGGGCCTTTGGCCCAGGCCTGGTCGAGCAAATCGGCGGCACGTTCCACTAACAGGCGCACGCCTTCCAAGGCCACCCAGAACTCGCCGTAGTGATGCAGCACGTACGGGTCGTTGCGCACCTCGGCGGCGGAGGATTTATGCCAGGCACGGGTTTCGGTGAGGGTGTAGTTGCGCGCTTCTTCGAAGGCGCCTTCGGCAATTCCGAGAAACATGTGCGTGAAGGTCAACTGCGCGATCAGTGGGCGCAGGCAGGCGAAGGGCGTGCTCAGCGGGCCGGGATCGAGCAGCAGTTCCGACTCTTCGACGCGGACCCGCTCGAAGCTGGCGCTGCCGCTGTCGGTCTGGCGCTGGCCGATGTTGTTCCAGTCGTTGTGCAGGGTGATGCCGCTGCGCCCGCTCGGGATGGCGGCGATCAGCAGTTTGCCGCCGGCGTTTTCATCCACCGCCGAGGCGATGAGCATTTCCGAATCGCTGGCGCCGGAGCAAAAACTTTTCTTGCCGGAGAACTCACGCCAGCCACCGAAGTCCTTGACCACCGTGCGAGTGTCCAGCGGGTTGAGGGCGTTGCCCCAGAACCAGTTTTTGCGTGCGGTCTGTTCGAACCAAGGTTGCCATTGGTCCGGGCGCGAAAACAGGCGCACGGTGGCGAGCATCAGGTGGTGGAAGCCGAAGACGTGGGCGATGGAACTGTCGACCTTGGCGAATTCACGCACGACGCCCAGGGTGTCGCTCCAACGTGCGCCGAGGCCGCCGTATTGGGTGGGAATACTCAGGGCCAGCAGGCCGCTGTGGCGCAGCGCGTCGCGTTCGGCCTTGGGCGTGCCGCCGCGCTCGTCGCGTTCGACGGCGCTGAGGGCGAATTCGGCGGCCAGCAGTTTGGCTGTCTGCAAGGGGGAAGGCAGGACGCTGTGGGGTTTGGCTGTCACGCGGGTTTCCTCACTATCGATTTGGTAATGAAGGCCAAATGAGGGAGCGGGCTTTTGTGGGAGCTGGCTTGCCTGCGATAGCATCACCTCGGGCTAACTGACATACCGAGGTGTCTGCATCGCGGGCAAGCCCGCTCCCACATAAAGCCGCTCTCACGGCCCTCAAGCCTTTTTCGTGGGCAGTACATCGTTGGCAATCATTTCGCCGAATGGACCAGTGAGGTTGGTGATACCGCGCCCGGCGAGGCTGGCGTATGGCTCCGGCAACAGCGGGAACACCAGTTCGGCAAAGCGATATGCCTCTTCCAGATGCGGATAGCCGGAGAAGATGAAGCTCTCGATGCCCAGGTCGGCGTACTCCTTGATGCGTGCCGCGACCTGTTGCGGGTTGCCCACCAGCGCCGTGCCGGCACCGCCGCGCACCAGGCCGACACCGGCCCACAGGTTGGGGGCGATTTCCAGGTTGTCGCGGCGCCCGTCGTGCAGGGCGGCCATGCGACGCTGGCCTTCGGAATCAAAGCGCGAGAAGGATTTTTGCGCAGCGGCGATGGTTTCATCGCTGATGTGCTCGATCAGTTTGTCGGCGGCTTTCCAGGCGTCTTCTTCGGTTTCGCGCACGATCACGTGCAAGCGAATGCCGAACTTGACGGTGCGGCCGTGACGGGCGGCGCGCTCACGCACATCCGCGAGTTTCTCCGCGACGGCAGCGGGCGGCTCGCCCCAGGTCAGGTACACGTCGACCTGCTCGGCGGCGAGGTCGTGGGCCGCGTCGGAGGACCCACCGAAATACAGCGGTGGGTAGGGCTTCTGCACGGGTGGGTAAAGGGCCTTGGCGTTCTGCACGCGCAGGTGTTTACCTTCGAAATCCACCGATTCGCCCTGCAACACGCGACGCCAGATCTTGAGGAACTCGTCGGAGACTTCGTAGCGTTCGCTGTGGTCGAGGAAACTGCCGTCGCCGCGGTTCTCGTCGGGGTCGCCGCCGGTGACCACGTTGATCAGCAGGCGGCCGTTGGACAGGCGATCCAGGGTTGCGGCCATGCGTGCTGAAACGGTCGGAGAAATAATCCCGGGGCGGATCGCTACCAGATAGCGCAGGCGTTCGGTCAACGGCACCAACGCGGAAGCGATGACCCAGGAGTCTTCGCACGAGCGTCCGGTAGGAATCAGCACGCCGTGGTAACCCAGGCTGTCAGCCGCTTGCGCGACTTGCTTCAGATAATTGAGGGTGACTGGCCGTGCACCTTGGGTAGTGCCCAGGTAATGACCGTCGCCGTGAGTCGGCAGAAACCAGAAAACATCCATGACAAATCCTTAAGCGATTTTCAGCAGGGAGGGGAAGTGCGCTGCAAACAACGGTGCAGCGCGTTCTGCCGCAAGACGGATACGGCCCTTCAAGGGCTCACTGGTTATTTGGTAGTCGGTGAAGTCGGCTTCGGTGGCGTACACACCAATCGGCAAGGTCAATGCCTGGAAGAAGCTGAACAGCGGACGCAACTGGTGATCGAGGACCAATGCGTGGCGTTCGCTGCCGCCGGTGGCGGCCAGCAGCACCGGGGTGTTGATCAGCGCGTTGAGGCCGACCAGGTCGAAGAGGTGTTTGAGCAGGCCCGGGTAGGAGCCGCGATACACCGGCGCAGCGACGATCAGCAGGTCGGCCTGCTCGATGGCCAACAGTTGGCTTTCGACCTCGGCCGGCAATTCGTCGCGGGACAGCGCACCGCCCAGTGGCCGGGCAATGTCGCCCAACTCGATCAAGGTGGTCTGGATGGGCAGCAGGGTGGCGAGTTCCGCCAGCACGGCCTGGGTCAATACGAGGGTACGGGACGGGCGCCAGGTTCCGCCGGAGAGGGCAACGACATTCAGGGGACGGGTCATGAACAGTTCCTTTTTCAACAGTGGTTCACAGCAGGTGTGCAGCGTGTTGAGCAAGAGCTGTACCAAAGGCTGCGGGCCTTGAGTGGCGTGGGCTGTGGGCTCAGTGCTGGAAACTCCTGGTGTTGTCGGCCTGCTGATTTGTTGAATGGCTGTTGCCTGGGCAACAGTTGCGTGGCGAACAGTGCCCGTTGGGTGTGTTGCCATTTATAGAGGGTTAGGGTTATTCCGTAAATGAACGTATTTCCATATTTATAGATCGATAAAGAATATAAAAGGCGTAGCTATCGAAGGTGCCTCGGCGGCTGATAGCGACTATCACGGCAGGTGATTTTTCCCTGCCCAGGGGCGGGAGTAGCCTGTGTTCATTGACTCGAAACCCACTTCGCAGAGCCGCCACCATGAACCGATTGCTTGCTGTTGCCTTATTGCTTGTCACTTCCGTCGTCGCCGGGTGTGCGACTCATCCTGCGCCTGAGTTGCGTCCCTATTCGGTGGAAGAAAGCAGGCAGTTGGCCCTTGAAGCGCTGAGCCGTCGCGGCTTGTCGTTTGATGAATACCAACAGCAGCGTGCGGCACTGTTGGGGCAGCCACAAAAGTCCTACAGCTTCGATCGCCAGGGTGAAATGAACGCCGAACGCAGCGTAACCCTGCATGGTCGTCCCAGTTGAGTGGGGCATTGGCAGCGAAGAACCCGAGGTTTCCCTTAAGGAACCTCGGGTTTTTGTTTTCCATGGGGCGACTTCAGCCTGTTAAGCTGAATTTCAGGAGCGTTCCTACGCACATTTGCCTAAAGTGGTCCTTTTTTAATGGCATCCGATCGGTTAAACCTGACGACCTCTGTCCCGGTCGATGCCCCTGAGACGCTGCTCTCGGGAACCTGCTCTGCGAGTCTTTAATCTCATGAATAAACGTCCGTTGTATTTCGACTACGCCGCCACCACGCCGGTGGATGAGCGGGTCATCCAGGTCATGGTTGACTGCCTGGGTTTCAACGCTAATTTCGGCAACCCTGCGTCCAGTTCCCACGCGTTCGGCCAAGCCGCCCGGCAAACGGTCGAGCAGGCACGTCGCCAGGTTGCCGAACTGGTCGGTGCCGCGCCTGAGCAAATCGTCTGGACTTCCGGCGCGACGGAATCGAACAACCTCGCGATCAAGGGCGTGGCCCAGGCACGGGGCGTGGCGGGCGGGCATATCATCACCAGCCAGATCGAGCACAAGGCCACCCTGGATACCGCGCGGCAACTGCAGGAAGCCGGCGTGGCCGTGACCTATCTGGTGCCGGACGCCGATGGGCTGATCAGCGCCGATGCGGTCAGCGAAGCGTTGCGTGAAGACACCTTCCTGGTATCGCTGATGCTGGTGAACAACGAACTGGGCACACTCAACGATATTCCGGGCATTGGCGCGCGGGTGCGTGAACACGGTGCGTTGTTGCACGTGGATGCTGCGCAGGGCGCGGGCAAGGTGGCGATTGACCTGGGTGAGTGGCCGGTGGACTTGATGTCGTTTTCCGCGCACAAACTGTATGGCCCCAAGGGCATCGGCGCGTTGTATGTGGGGCCGCGGGCGCAGCAGAAGGTGTTGGCGCAGATTCACGGCGGCGGCCACGAAGGCGGCTTGCGCTCCGGCACCCTGGCGACCCATCAGATTGCTGGCATGGGCATGGCATTCGCGCTGGCAGCGGCGTCTTTTGTCGAAGAGAAGGCTGTGATCGTGGGGTTGCGCCAACGTCTGCTGGAGCAGTTGGAGTCGGTTGGCGGTGTGCGCCTCAATGGCAGCGCCACCCAGCGTATTCCCCATACCCTCAGCCTCACATTTGGCGAAGGTGAATTCAACGCTGCGGCCTTGAGCGCGGGCATGGCGTTTTCTGCGACCTCGGCCTGTAATTCGGCAAGCAATGCACCGTCCCACGTACTTCTGGCGCTGGGGCATGATGCGCGCAGCGCCGGGCGTACCATTCGCTTGAGCCTCGGACGGTTTACCACCGAGCAGGATATTGATCAGGCCGTGCAGTTGATCAAGGCGGCATTCGCCAGTGCACCGGCGTTCTGGGCGGTCTGAGCCATTTTTCGCAACACATAATAATTATTCGTGGTTAGCAGGAGACACAATGAGTACGCAGCCCTTGACCCATGGAACGGTTCCCCAGCGCCTGGCGCAGACCCGCGAACTGATGCGCCGCGAGGGCATCCACGCCCTGCTGGTGCCGTCGGCCGACCCGCACCTGTCCGAGTACTTGCCAGGTTATTGGCAGGGACGGCAATGGTTGTCGGGGTTCCATGGTTCGGTGGGGACGTTGATTGTCACTGCGGATTTCGCCGGTGTGTGGGCCGATAGCCGCTACTGGGAACAGGCAACCAAGGAACTCAAGGGCAGCGGTATCGAGTTGGTGAAACTGCAACCGGGCCAACCAGGGCCGCTGGAGTGGTTGGCCGAGCAAACTCCGGAAGGTGCGGTAGTGGCGGTTGATGGTGCGGTAATGGCCGTGGCTTCGGCGCGGACCCTGGGTGCAAAACTGGCAGAACGCGGCGCACGCCTGCGCACCGACATCGACCTGCTGAACGACGTCTGGCAAGATCGCCCGCCGCTGCCGGACCAACCGATCTATCAGCACTTGCCGCCGCAGGCCACCGTCAGCCGTGGCGAAAAGCTCACGGCGCTGCGTGCCAGTCTGAAAGAGAAGGGTGCTGAGTGGCACTTCATCGCCACCCTGGATGACATCGCGTGGCTGTTCAACCTGCGTGGCGCGGATGTTTCGTTTAACCCGGTGTTTGTGTCCTTTGCGTTGATCAATCAACAACAGGCCACTTTGTTTGTGGCGCTTAGTAAGGTCGACACTGCGTTGCGCGCGGTGTTGGAGCAGGACGGCGTAACCTTGCGCGACTACAGCGAAGTGGCGGATGCGTTGCGTGCGGTGCCATCGGGTGCCACTTTGCAGGTTGATCCTGCGCGCGTGACGGCTGGGCTGTTGGAGAACCTCGATGCTGGCGTCAAGCTGGTGGAAGGCATTAACCCGACCACACTGGCCAAGTCCCGCAAGAGCCTGGCGGATGCGCAACACATCCGCCAGGCGATGGAGCAGGATGGGGCCGCGCTGTGTGAGTTCTTTGCCTGGTTGGACAGTGCGCTGGGGCGCGAGCGCATCACCGAGCTGACCATCGACGAACACCTCACCGCTGCGCGTACGCGTCGTCCTGGGTATGTGTCGCTGAGCTTCAATACCATCGCTGCATTCAACGCCAATGGCGCGATGCCGCATTACCACGCAACCGAGGAAGAGCACGCGCTGATCGAAGGCGACGGTTTGTTGCTCATCGATTCGGGCGGCCAGTACCTGGGCGGTACAACCGACATCACGCGGATGGTGCCAATCGGTTCGCCGAGCGAGGAGCAGAAGCGTGACTGCACTCGTGTGCTCAAGGGCGTGATCGCCTTGTCTCGCGCTCATTTTCCCAAGGGCATCCTGTCGCCGCTGCTGGATGCCATCGCACGTGCGCCGATCTGGGCTGAAGGCGTGGACTACGGCCATGGTACAGGGCACGGTGTAGGTTATTTCCTCAACGTGCATGAAGGCCCGCAGGTGATCGCCTATCAGGCGGCCGCTGCGCCGCAAACGGCGATGCAGGCGGGCATGATCACCTCCATCGAGCCGGGCACTTACCGTCCGGGACGCTGGGGCGTGCGTATCGAGAACCTGGTGTTGAACCGGGAAGCGGGCAAGACCGAATTCGGCGAGTTCCTCAAGTTTGAAACCCTGACCCTGTGCCCGATCGACACCCGTTGCCTGGAGCTTTCGCTGCTGACGGCGGATGAGCGTGAGTGGTTCAACGCCTACCACGCCGAAGTGCGCGAGCGCCTCAGCCCGTTGCTCAGTGGCGCCGCGCTGGAGTGGTTGCAGGTGCGTACGGCGGCTATTTGATCAGGGCTTCGCGCACAAACTCCAGACGGTCCTGACCGAAGAACAGCTGGTTGCCTACAAAGAAGCTGGGCGCACCGAACACGCCGCGTTGAACGGCTTGTTCGGTTTTGTCCTTGAGGGCGGTTTTTACATCGTCATCGTTGGCCAGGGCCAGGACCTGCTCTGGATCAAAACCATGCCCGGCAAGGACACTGGCCACGACGGCTGGATCGCCCAGGTGCAGACCTTCGACCCAGAGGGCATGGAACAGGCAATCGACAAAATCGTCGAAGCGCTCGGGTTGGCGCATCTGCATGCCGGTGACGGCACGCATCAGCACCAGGGTGTTGATCGGGAAGTGCGGGTTGAACTTGAGCGTCACGCCGTAGCGTTGGGCGTATCGCGCCAGGTCATCCAGCATGTAGCGACCTTTGGCGGGGACCATAATCGGCGATGCGTTGCCGGTGGCCTTGAATACGCCACCCAACAACATGGGCTGGTACACCAGTTGCGCCGCGGTTTCAGCGCACAGTGCCGGTAGTTGGGTATAGGCGAGATAGGTGGCCGGGCTGCCGAGGTCGAAAAAGAACTCCAGGGTTTTGCTCATGATCGATGCTCGCTGCTTATGGTTATGGTTATGGTTATGGGGCGTGCTTACCAAGGTTCATTCCAGGGGCGCAGGTCCAGCTCGAAGGTCCAGGCGTCTCTGGGTTGGCTATGCAGGTACCAATAGTTTTCGGCAATGTGTTCGGGGTTGAGGATGCCGTCCTGGTCCTTGAGCGCATACTTTTGCGGAAAGTTGTCGCGAATGAAGTCGGTATCGATGGCGCCATCGACCACCACGTGGGCGACGTGGATATTTCTCGGGCCCAGTTCTCGCGCCATGCTTTGTGCCAGAGCGCGGATCCCGTGCTTGGCCCCGGCGAACGCGGCGAAACCTGCTGCGCCGCGTAAACCGGCGGTAGCGCCGGTGAACAGGATAGTGCCTCGGTTACGGGTGACCATGCGTTTGGCGACTTCACGGGCGTTCAAGAAGCCTGAGAAACAGGCCATTTCCCAAATCTTGAAATACTTGCGCGCCGTTTCGTCAAGGATGCTGCAGGGCACGTTGGCGCCGATATTGAAGACGAACGCTTCAATGGGGCCGAGCTCGGTTTCGATTTTCTCGATCAGCGCGATCACGTCTTCTTCTTTACGTGCGTCGCAGGCAAAGCCATGGGCTTCGCCGCCGGCCGAGTGAATGCTGTCGACCAGAGGTTGTAATTTGTCGGCGCTACGACGGGTGACACAGGCCACATACCCTTCCTGGGCGAAGCGCCTGGCGATGGCGCCGCCGGTGGCATCACCGGCGCCCACTACCAATACGATTTTCTTGTTGTGTGTCATGGGAACTCCGTTGGCTCGATTGTCGAGCAGGAGTCTAGACGCAACACCGCGAGGGGCTGGGTATGTATCAGGAATTTAAGATGAGCAGTCGGAGGCTGACTGCTCGGTCGTTTACTTGCAGATGACGATCATGCTGCGGCTGGTGTAGCCGGCGGGGTTGAGGCCGAAGGGGTAGTCCCCTGGCTCTTCGGAGTTGTCACCCGACTTGGCGATAACCCGGTAGCCTTTGGCGCCGCAGGAGTTGGTTGCACTGGTGTAGCACTGCTCCCAGGAGGACGACAGGCCGGAACAGTTGATATGCAGCCCTTTTTTGCCCCGTTTTACTTCTGTCTTGGTGGTCGCGGCACAGCCGGCAATCGCCACGATCATCAACAGCATCAAAATTCGCTTCATTCCCATCCTTAATAGCCGCTTCGCAATACTTGAAGCTGGCTCTACTCGCTCTCGAGTGTAGCGTTCGCGCTGTCCTTGTCGAAAGTCTCCATGAATGACATTCGTTTGCGGCTTTAACATGGCCTAAATAAGCGGCAAATACCAGAGCTACATTTCGATATGACTCAATCGGCAGGAACCAGCGGTTTGGAGCCGCTGCCCATCGTCAGCGTCGCCCCGACAGACGCCAGGATGATGCAGGTAATGGCCAGCCATTGCGCGAGGGAGAGGTGTTCTTGCAGGAAGAGCAGGCCTGAAAGTGCGCCGAATGCCGGTTCGATACTCATGAGCGTGCCAAAGGTGCGGGCGGGGAGACGTGTCAGCGCGACCATCTCCAGTGTGTAGGGCAGGGCAGTGGACAGGATGGCGACGCCGATAGCGATCGGAATCAGTGCAGGGGTCAGCAATGCGGCGCCGGCGTGGACGATTCCGATTGGCGCAATGAACAACGCGGCAATCATCACGCCGAGGGCAGCTGTTTGGACGCCGTTGTCGTTACCTGCTTTCTGGCCGAACAGAATATAGAGTGCCCAGCAGACGCCTGCGCCGAGTGCGTAGGCGGCGCCGATCAGGTCGATGCCGTGGCTGGTTTCTCCTGTAGGGATCAACAACAGCAGGCCAATGATGGCAAGGCCGATCCAGAGGAAATCCACCGCGCGCCGTGAGGCATATATCGCTACCGCGAGAGGGCCGGTAAATTCGAGTGCTACCGCAATGCCCAAGGGCACGCTGCGCAAGGACATATAGAAGAGGAAGTTCATGCCTCCCAATGCCAGGCCGTAGACGACGACGGTACGCAAGGATTTGGCTGTCAGCTTGGCGCGCCAGGGGCGTAATAGAAGCAGCATGATCACGCTGGCAAAAATCAGGCGCAGGGCGGTGGTGCCTTGTGCACCGACGATAGGGAACATGCTTTTGGCGAGCGAAGCGCCGGTCTGCACGGAAGCCATGGCGATCAACAGCAGGCCGACAGGGAATAATGTCGAGGCCAGGCTGCGAGAAGAGATGGTCATTGAGAGGGGGTGTCCGAGATCATTTTAAGAGTGGCGTAGGGCGCTATGATGCTCAACTGTTTAGCGTTGAGCAATATATTGCTCAGTCATTGGCGTTGTCCTTTCTATATAGAGTGGTTTTGGCGGTTTTCAGGCTAATTGATAGTAAAAACAAATTAATGGTTGACGGCAGATTCTGGATGTCTATAATTCGCCCCACTTCCGGCGCAGTCGAAACGGAAAACTCTTTGGTAAACAATGAGTTACGCAGTTTTCGGCAGCAGGTTGCTTCAGTTCATCGAAGCGCTCAGGAAGTTGAAAAAGA
>NZ_JAPFHC010000035.1:0-69478 GCF_059803535.1 Pseudomonas sp. RP-B7 | reverse complement strand
AAACGATGTCCCCGGTTTCAGATGTAAAGGATGTCTACGGTTCTACACCCGCGCTGGGGGGCGAAGCCGCCCCAAATCCAAACACCGCGGATTACCTGACTCACCGCAGCGGTCTTATTGGGGCGGCTTCGCCCCCCAGCGCGGGGCAAGCCCGCTCACTACAAGGGTCAGGGGGGCCCCGGAGCGAAGGGTTTGTCAGGCAACGGCAAAGTAGTGTTTGACGAAACTCTCGCTGACCACTTCCCACAACACCGGCGTGCCCTGGGTGACGAACCAGCTGTCACCGGTCTTGAAGCGTGTGGACTGGCCGGTGGACTCGTCGGTGAGGATCACTTCCCCGGTCACGACGGTGGCCTGCTCATTGAACGGATAGACCATGCGGAACTTGCCCTGTGTCGTACCGAAGTAGGCGCTGCTGATCGCGTCGGTAGGTGCACCAAAGGTCATTTTGCCGAAGGCACGCACTTCGCCTTCGAGGATTTCGGAACCGAGGTCGGCCACGCTGCCCCAGGCGTCGAGTTCGGACAGCTGGATATTGTGCTTGAGGGTGGTAAGGGTCATGGCAGTTGCTCCTGATGAGTAAAAATATTTAGCGGCGCCCGTTCCAATAGCCGGAAAGTTGGTGCCAGGATTTGCCCGCCGTCAGCAGCAAGGGGCGGATGGCGTCCTTGCCGATAATGGTCGGGCGCGGGATTGAGCTGAGCAGGTCATAGCGCGCCGAGCCTTCGCTCATGCCTTCGGCCAGGACCTTGCAGATGATGTGGCTGGGGGTCACGCCAAAGCCGGAATAGCCCTGCACGAAAAACGCATTGCTGCGCCCCGGCAAGGTGCCGATCTGCGGGAACAGGTTGGGGCTGCACGCCATCGGGCCGCCCCAGGCGAGGTCGATTTTCACCTCCTTGAGGTACGGGAAAATCTTCAGCATAAGGTGGCGGTTCCACGCCTTGAGATCGCCGGGAATATGCTCCACCAGCGGCGTCGCGGCACCGAACAGCAGGCGGTTTTCATTGGTCACGCGGTAGTAGTCGATCACCGGGCGGATGTCGCTGTAGGCCCCGCGAATCGGGCTGATGCGCTGGATCAATTCTTCGGGCAACGGCTCGGTCATCATCTGGAACGCATAGGTGTTGATGGTCGAACGGTGCAGCTGCGGTTCCAGTTTGTTGAGGAAACTGTCGCAGGCCCACAGCAGCTTGCTGGCCCGCACCGAACCGCGCCCGGTGCGCACGGTGATGCGTTCGCCGTAGCTGACCTCCAGCGCCGGGCTGTTCTCGAAAATCCGCACGCCGTGGCTGGCCAGCGCGGTGGCTTCGCCCAGCAGCAGGTTCAACGAGTGCACATGGCCGCCGCCCATGTGCAGCAGGGCACTGGTGTAGGCCTTTGAACCGATGATCTGCTGCACGTCGGAGCCGCCGAGAAAGCGGATCTCGTGCTGGCTGTTGATCGACTTGAAATCTTTCTCCCAGGCACGCAGGGTTTTTTCCTGGCGGGCGTTGAAGCCCATGTAGCCGTAGCCGTGGCAGAAATCCGCATCGATGTTGTACTTGGCGATGCGGTGCTTGATGATGTCGGCGCCCAGGTCGCTGATCTCGAACACCTGGCGCAGGCCGTCTTCGCCCACGTCCTTCTTGATCTTTTCCAGGTCGTGGCCGATGCCGGCCATGATCTGCCCGCCATTGCGGCCGGTACCGCCAAAACCGAGGTAGCGCGCTTCCAGCACGACGATATTGGTGAGACCTTTTTCGGCCAGCTCCAGGGCCGTGTTGATCCCGGAGAAACCGCCGCCGATCACCACGACGTCGGCGTCGATGTCCTGCTCCAGGGTCGGGAAACTCAGGTTGTACTTCTTGGTGGCGGTGTAATACGTGGGGGTTTCGATGTTGATCATGGCGCAGCCTGAAAGGTGAAGGAAGGCGCTAAAGCGGATGCCTCCATTAAGGGCCCTGACGGGGTGGAAGTCTTGATCCTGCGTGCCCGGGGTTTTGATTCTGGGCGCCACCGGCAGCACGCGCCAAACGTATAGCGCGCACTTGCCGGCAGGGAATGCTAGAGTTTCGTTAAATTATTAATCAAATCCATCGTGACCCTGATCCCTATGCTCAAACCTCGCCAGTCCCTGACCTTGATCCTGTTGCAAGCCCGCGAAGCCGCCATGAGTTTTTTCCGCCCGTCCCTGAATGAGCACGGCCTGACCGAGCAGCAGTGGCGCATCATCCGCATCCTCGAACAGCACGGTGAGCTGGAGATTTACCAGCTGGCCGAACTGGCCTGCATCCTCAAGCCGAGCATGACCGGCGTGCTGGTACGCATGGAAGCCGCCGGCATGGTGCATCGCCGCAAGGCCGAGCAGGACCAGCGCCGCGTATTGGTGACCCTGGCGGACAAGGGCAGGGAAAGTTTCGAGGCCATGAGCTCGTGCATGGAAGCCAACTACCAGCGTTTGCAGGATGAATTGGGCGACGAGAAATTGCAGACCCTGTTGGGCCTGCTCGATGACCTGAAAAACATCAAGCGCTAGCGCGGATTGACGATGGCGGCGTGGGTGCGCAGCACCAGCAAACCGCCGAGCGCGATGAACAGCGCAAGCACGTAGAGCGCCAGGCTGGCGCTCTGGGTGGCATCGCGCATCCAGCCGATCAGGTACGGTGCGAGGAACGCTGCCACGCTGCCGAACGAACTGATCATCGCGATGCCCGCCGCCTGGGTGGTGTTGGACAAAAACGCCGGCGGCAGTTGCCAGAACATCGGCAACGCGGCGCTCGCGCCCATGCCTGCCAGCACCAGCCCGCCCATCACCAGCAGCGGGTTTTCCGGCGCCAGCCCGGCGACGGCAATGCCCAGCGCCGCCATCAACAGCGGCACGCACAGGTGCCAGCGGCGTTCACGCAAGCGGTCGGACGAGCGCCCACAGCCGATCATGAAAAAACACCCGGCCAGGTAAGGCACGGCGCTGAGCAGGCCGACCTGGCTGTCGCGGCCGATGCCCGCGCCGTGGATCAGGGTCGGCATCCAGAACGCCAGGGTGTTCACTGCCAGCATCACCGCAAAGTACACCGCGACCAGCAGCCACACCTGCGGGTCACGCAGGATGCCGCTGAACGAGGTGATGGTCTTGCGTTGTTCTTCGCTGCGCAGTTGCGCATGCAGTTGCTGCTTCTGCGCGGCGCTCAGCCACGGCACCGAGTCGAAACCATCCGGTAGCCACTTGAGCACCACCAACCCCAACAGCACTACGGGCGCGCCTTCGATCAGGAACATCCACTGCCAGCCGCGCAGGCTGCCTACGTTGTGGAAGTGTTCGAGGATCGCCCCCGACAACGGCCCGCCCAACACCCCGGCCATCGGCACCGCAATCGCGAACAGCGCGGTGACCTGAGCACGTCGGCGTGCCGGATACCAGCGGTTGAGAAACACCAGGATCCCCGGGAAAAACCCGGCCTCGGCCACCCCCAGCAAAAAGCGCAGCACGTAGAAGCCACGGGCGCTTTCCACCCACAACATGCCGGTGGACAACAGGCCCCACACCACCATCAGGCTGGCGATCCAGCGCCTCGGCCCGACGCGGTCCAGCGCCATGTTGCTGGGCACGCCAAACAGCGCGTAGGCGATAAAAAACAACCCGGCGCCGAAGCCGTAGACCGTGTCGCTAAAGTGCAGATCGCTGCTCATCTGCATCTTGGCGAAGCCGATGTTGATGCGGTCCAGATGGGCGAACAGGTAACACACCAGCAGCAACGGCATGAGGCGCCAGGTGACTAAACGATGGGTGCGATCGTGCTCGGCCAGCTCGCGGCTGGCGATGGAATTGACGGTGCTCATAGTGTTGTACTTTTTGTTTGAGTGGCCGTGGGGAGAAGGGCCTGTCGCGGCCCGCCTCGAACAATCACGCCGACCTTGCGGCAGATCGTTCATGTGTTAACGTTATATTTAATATGTTAACTACCGTCAAGCGTGGCAAAATCCAGCAGCGTTAAAACAACAAGAAGAGAGCAGCGTGAAGCCGATCCCCAACATCAACATCGGGCAGGTCTACGACCAGCGTTACAGCGACGCCGAGGTGCATTACGACCGGCTGGCCAACCTGGCGGGATTTTTCGGGCGCAACATGCCGGTGCATCGGCATGACCGGTTTTTCCAGGTGCATTACGTCAAGAGCGGCGTGGTGCGGGTGTATCTGGACGATCGCCAGTACGTCGAATCGGGGCCGATGTTTTTCCTCACGGCGCCGACGGTGCCCCACGCCTTTGTCACTGAAGCGGACGCCGATGGGCACGTGCTGACGGTGCGCCAGCAGTTGGTATGGGCATTGATCGATGCCGATCCCAGCCTCGCCTCAGGCTCGGCTTGCGTCGCATTGGCGCCTGACAGCCAGGGCCTGGATCAACTCTTCGAAGAACTGTGCAGCGAGATCAACGCCGAGCGGGCAGGGCGCGCCGCCGCCCTCGACAGCCTCACGCGGTTGATCATGATCCGCTTGCTGCGTCTGTGCGCCCACTCCCTGCCGGCACGTCCGACGCGGCATGAAGACCTGCGCATCTTCCATCGTTTCAACGAACTGATCGAAGCCCACTACCTGGAACACTGGCCGCTGGCCCGCTACGCCGAGGCGATTGGCGTCACGCCGGCCAGGCTCAACGAGGTGTGCCGACGCCTGGCCGACCTGCCGTCCAAGCGCCTGATCCTGGAGCGGGTGATGCAGGAAGCCAAGCGCCTGCTGCTGTTTACCGGCAGCTCGGCGAATGAAGTCTGCTACCAGCTGGGGTTCAAGGACCCGGCGTATTTCAGCCGGTTTTTCCTGCGTTATGCGAAACTGACGCCGGGGGAGTATCGGTTACGGCAGTCGGGGCTGTGACGCCCCACGCGCCGCCCAGCGCGGTGTACAGGTTGACCTCGGCCACCAGCGCCCAGCAGGCAGGCCAGGGCCAGCGTGGAGAATCTGAGGTTGTGCATCAGGCGCCCACCATCCATTTGGCCAAACCATGCCGGCCGCTCACGCCCAGCTTGGCGGCGGCGCGCTTGAGGTAGGTTTCGATCGAGCTGTTTTTCACGCTGAGTTTTTCCGCCATCTGCGGCACGGTGCCGCCGGTCAACAGCCCCAGGCACACCTCCTGCTCGCGCGCCGACAGGGTCACCTCGCTGAGGGCCAGGCGCTTGTAGAACTCACGTTGCAACTGCGACTGCTCGAGTGAGGTGGGGGCCGGTTCGCTGTCGACGGCGGGGGCCTGGCGCAGGATCTGCGCGTGGCGCTCCATCAGCGGCAGCAGGGTGTCCGACAGGCACTTGAGAAACGACAACTCGGCCAGGGAAAACCCGCGCTGGGTCGGTGGGCGGTAGAACGAAATCACACAGCGCCGGTTGCCCTGGCGTGACACCAGGTTGCACTGGTGCGAACCGCCCCGGGGATGGGCGCTATGGGCCTTGGCCTTCATCTGGATCAGCAACGGGTCTTGCATGTGCAACATGTCCCGCAACAGGGGATGGTCGCTGGGCGGGTGCACGATCTGCGGTGCTGACAAAGCCTGTCTGATCCCGGCGCTGCCCAGCAACTTGATGTCGAGCACCGTGTCGCGCGCTTCGTCGAGGGTCCATTCGCTGAGGTCCACCAGATGGATCGGCACCCACTTGTCCACCAGATGCAGCATGTTCGCGGCAAAATCCCCGTGGCCGCTGTTGGCAATCAACTCACCCATTTCGGCATAGAAATGCGGGCTCTCGGGGGTGCCAATGCTCTGCGTCAAACTCATAGCCATCTCATCCTTGATGTCAAAAACCGTCAGCGGACACCCTGGCGGGTTCGGGGCGATCCGTTCTTCCAGAACAGTCATCGGCGCTCGAAAATCCATTCAGCCAGGGGATTTTTCCTACGTATGTAGCGGAAATGCGTGACAGAAGCTGCCATAAAAATAACGTCATTAATTCGACGTTTCTGAAAGGCAATTCCGCCAAAAAAAAATCATGGAGTGCCGTGCTTATTAATTAAGTAATTGAAATAGTAAGGAAAATATTTTCGTTGAGAGCATCCGTTGCTCATCGACATCGGGAAGATGTAGCCAATCTCCTACAACTATTTAATCGTTTCAGCACTGAGTCGTTCGCCAAGCCCGTTGCTATCCATTTGGATGTCCGGGTTTCGGGTGACAGACAGTCCCCGGGGCCCATGCTCAAATCCGGCAATTTCGCCGTAATGGGCCTCTCTGCGCGGTCAGTGCCCGACCTCCATGAGAAGGATCTTATGCAGCATTTTCCCATCCCGCCCTACAGGACATCTGGCTCGACCAACTGCGCCAGGGCGATTCGCCGCTCTACAACATCGGCGGCTATGTCGACCTGACCGGCCCACTGGAGCCCGTGCTGCTCCAGCGCGCAGTCGAGCAACCGGTGGCCCGCCACGACGCGTTGCGTACCCAATTGCACCGCGACGCCAACGGCTTCCCGATGGCGTTGCTCGCGCGCATCGCTTCAATCACTTCACCGATGGGCAAGGCTTTATGACGGCCTATGGCGCCAGCACGCTGGATGAAGCGTTCATCCATGCTGCAAGCCTGCCGAAAGGGGCGCCTTAACGCCCGGGCAAAAACGCCACGCTGCCTTCCTCACGTTTCTTGAACATGCGCTCGCCGTTATCCGGTTGGGTGACGATCACCTGGTGGTCCGCCCCCAGGTACGCCAACGGCGTCGGGTCGTCTTTGCTGAATTGCGCGACGATGAGGGTGTGCTGCGGGTCGAAGTGCCGGCCGCTGGTTTTGTCCAGCCAGGCGATGAACGCGGCGCTGTCGCCCTGGCGCGGGAAGTCCTGGTCCTGGGCCACGTAGTAGAACGGTTTGCCGCCGTTTTGCAGGTACATCGGCAGCTTGTTGTCGACTTCCACCAGCACCATTTGCCATTGCTCCCAAGGCGCGCGTTTGACGGCTTCGGCGCGCACGTCTTCGGCGAAGCGGGTCACGCCGCCGTTGCCGTTGGTCCAGGGATACGCCACGCCAAGTATCAGCAGCAACAGGCCCGCAGCGATGCCAAACCCTGTGCGCCAGCGTGGCCGGGCGGCCGGTTTTTTCAGCAGGTGTTCCTGCAGCCACCAGGCGCCGAGCAGTTGTGCAAACGGCACCAGCGGCAGCACGTAATAGCTGCGGCGGCTGCCGCTGGCGGTGAAGAAGATGAACAGCAGGCCCAGGCCCCACACCAGCCAGCGCACGTTGGGTGGCGTGGTGCGCCAATGGCGCAGGGCAAGCCACAGGCCGAGCAGCCAGCAGGGTGTCCAGGGCAAGGTGTAGGCGGGCAGGTAGATCAGGTAGGTATAGATCGGCCCCATATGGTCAAAGGGGTCGAAGAAGCGCACTACGTTTTCCCGGAACACCAGGGCCAGGCCGCTTTGGCCATAGGTTGGCATGCCGTAGAAGTGCGACAGCACGAACGGCACCGCATACACCCCGGCGGCGATCAGCAGCGCCAGCAGCAGGCGCAGGTTGAGGTGACGTTTGTAGCGTTGTTCGCTGAGCAGGTGCGGCAGCAGCACCAGGCCCGGCAGCACAAAGCCGATCAAGCCTTTGAACAGGGACGTCAATGCCAGTAGCAGGAAAAACACCGTGTAGCGTCCCAGCCGCGTGTCATCCGGGCCGCGCCAATACCACCACACCGCCGCCAGCACGCCGCACACGGTAAGCACATCCGCGGTGGCGACCCGTGCCCAGAACATGAAGTAGAAGGTGGTGGCGAGCATCCAGCCTGCAAGCAGGCCGGTGCCCTTGTGCAGCAGGCGTGCGCCGATCAGGTAGACCAGCCACACGCTCAACCACGCCGCCAGCACCGACGGCAGGCGCAACGACCACGGGCCCAGGCCACCCATCACGTGGGCCAGGCCGGTGATAAGCCAGTAGGAGGGCAGGGGCTTGTCGTAGTAAGGCACGCCCTTGAGGTAGGGATCGAAGTAGTCGCCGCTTTGCAGCATGTGCAAGGCGATGTCGGCCCAGCGCGTTTCCGGGCCCCACAGGTCACGGCCGCCGAGGCCCGGCAAGAGCATCAATGCCGTGACCGCCAGCAGGAGCAGCAGGGCGCCGTGTTTCTCTGTGAATCGCTGGTTCATGGCAGCTTCGGATAAATGATCAGTTGCAGGTAGCCCTTGTCATACCGCGTGCCACCGAGGGGCAGTTGCCCGGCCTGACGCATTTCACTGGTACTGCCGACGCGGATCAGCACGCCCACCGAACCTTTGCGGCGGGCGTCCTTCAGCCAGTCTTCAACCTGGTCCAGGCTGATCTTGCGTTGTGCGCTGTCCGGATATTGCAGGCCATAGCGCAGCTCGCCTTCGGTCTCATACAACCCCACTTCGGGCCGTTGCAGGCGCCAGGCGAGAGCACTGGCACTTTCCAATTCGTTGCTGAGCAAGGCACTGGTTTGCTTGAGTTCGTCCAGGTGCTCCAACACAAACTGGTCAGGCATTTCGTTGTCGGTGACTTGCGCCGGCATGCTCGCCGGCAACAGCACCACCAGCAAGCCGATGCCCAGCACCGGCATCGCCCACAGCGTCAGCGGGCGGAACGCTTGCAGCAGGTTCGTGAGGATCCAGCCCAGCAGCACGATGAACATCAGCGACAGGCTGAACATCTCCGCGTGGCTGTTGCCATACGGCGGCCTGGTGATTTGCAGGTAGATCAGCGCCACCATCGCCGCCATGCCGATGCCAAAGTTGAGCATGCCGTTGACGCGGATCGAGCGCGATTTGCCCTGTTGTACCAGGTCGCTCAGCGCATGCCCCATCAACAACGCCAGCGGCAGCAGGCACGGCATGATGTAGGTGGGCAGCTTGCCTTTGCTCAGGCTGAAAAGGAACAGCGGCAACAACAGCCACAGCGCAAGAAAGCCCACCGCCGGCTGGCGTTTTTGCGTCCAGGCCTTGCTCAAGGTGGCCGGCAATAGCGCAGCCCAGGGCAGGCACGCGACCACCATGATCGGCAGGAAGAACCACCACGGCCGGGCGTGTTGAGCGGTGGCTCCGCTGAAGCGGCGGACATGTTCGTTCCAGAAGAAGAACCGCCAGTAGTCCGGTTCTTGCACATGGATCGCCCATACCCAGGGCAGGCACATTAGCAGCGCCACTGCCATGGCCAGCGGGCCATAGCGCAACAACTCGCCCAGGCGCCGCTGCCAGAGCATGTAGGGCAAGGCGATCAGCACCGGCAGCGCCCAGGCCAGGAAACCCTTGGTCATGAAGCCCATGGCGCAGGCCCCGCCCAACATTGTCCACGCGGCCAGGCGACCACGGGTGGTGGTGTTGTCGATGGCAAACCACAGCGCGACCAGGCTGAGGTTGACCCAGAAGGTGAATTGCGGATCGAGGTTGGAGTACCCGGCTTGCCCGGCGACCAGGCCAAAGCTCAGGTACAGCAGCGCACAGGTCAGGCTCTTGCGTGGATCGTTCCACATCCGCCGTGCGATCAGATAGGCCAGCAGCACGCTGAGGGCGGTGGTCACGGCCGAGGCGATGCGCACACCGAACAGGTTCTGGCCAAACACCGCCTGGCCGAGGGCGATGAGCCAATAGCCGGCGGCAGGTTTTTCGAAGTAACGCACGCCCATGAAGTGCGGTGTGATCCAGTTGCCGCTCAGCAGCATTTCCTGGCTGATCTGGGCGTAGCGGGTTTCATCCGGGATCCACAAACCGTGCAGGCCCAGGGGTAACAAATAGAATGCGACAACGGCCAGCAACAGCAGCGGCAGGGGTTTGAATCGGGTCATGAAAACGTCGCTCCTTGACGTTCGCGGCAAGCGGGAGAGGGTATGAAAGTCATAGCGTAAAACATTGAAGTTTCCACTAAGTCACTGAAAATATTCATGACGTCCTTAACTAACAGGCACAACTAAACATGCCAGAAGTTGGCTGTCGTTTTGCTGAACATGGGCTGGGGCGGTAAGTATTTAAGTTCTAGAGTTGCTTGAGTACGGCGGGCCAATCCTTGTTGTTAACGATGCCCAGAGTCTTGAACTTGCCGTTCGCCAGCACCTGCACGAACAGTGCGCTGCCGTACTCGGGGAACGTCGCGTGGGGGAAACCCAGGGTCTTTTCGAAGTCGGCGATGCAGCCGCTGTGGGTGACGAAGACCAGATTGCGGCCAGGCAGTTTGTGGCTGAGCATTTCTTCACCCATGGCCGCGCCGCAGATGGCTCTTTCGCCTGAGCTGAACTCACTTTTGTCAAACATGAAATGCACCGTCTGGGCGGTTCGCACGGCCGGGCTGGCAAGGATGTCGCTGGCCTCCATGCCCAATGAATTAAAGGCTTTGCCGAGTTTTACCGCCTGTTGGCTGCCATTCACGGTCAGACCTTCGGGAGGGCCCAGGCAAGGATTGGCGGAGCGGTCGCAGCGCTCTTCATGGCGCACCAGCACAATCACCTCGCCGCTGTGCCAATGGGCCAACAGGCCTGAGCTGAGCAGCCGGCTGCCGACGCCCAGATCGGGCGGTGACGACGGCCATAACATCGCGCCGGTGAGCAGCAGGCCGACGGCCGCAGTGCCGATCCAGAGCCTTCGCAGGCGTTTGATAACGGCTCGGATTGAGCGCGGTTTGGTCAGAGTAAGGTCAACCACACTAATCACCATGGGCACTGTTGGCAGTGTTAAATCAAACAGGCGCAACGTTACAAATAGAAGCCCGTAGTGGAACTGGAGCGTGGCACAGGGCTGCTGTCTTTTCGCTGAACATGTGAGTGCTAGAAGTTGCCATTGCTACCGGCGGAAAAGTTGCAGGTATTTGGCGTGTGATGGGCAATTTAGAGGGCGATGGGTGGGTAACCGGTGAAATCCATGTGAAAAATTTGCGTGAGCCTGTCGGCCAACCGTTATTCTCGATTTCAGTCCTTTGGTGAGTGCTCCCATGTTGCAGGTGCAAGGTGTCTTTAAAAGCTACGCAACCCCGCAAGGTCCGCTGGCGGTGCTGGGCGGGGTCGACTTGCAACTGCCGGCGCGCAGCAGCCTGGCGCTGATGGGCGAGTCGGGCAGCGGCAAGAGCACCTTGTTGCATCTGGTGGCCGGTCTGGACCGGGTGGATAGTGGCAGCATCCGCGTCGGTGAGCGGCGCCTTGATCAACTCGGTGAGGCACAACTGGCCGATTGGCGTCGCACCGAAATCGGCCTGGTGTTCCAGCAGTTCAACCTGATCGGCAGCCTGCGCGTCGACGACAACCTGGCCTTCCAGGCGCGCCTGGCCGGGCGGTTTGACCCGCAATGGCAAGCGCAATTGGTGGAACGCCTGGGCCTGGGCGACTTGCTCAGGCGTTATCCCGAACAGCTCTCCGGCGGCCAGCAGCAACGGGTCGCGGTGGGGCGGGCGTTGGCGTCGCGTCCGGCGCTGCTGTTGGCCGATGAACCCACTGGCAACCTCGACGAAGCCACCAGCGATGAGGTACTGCAATTGCTGTTTGACCTGCTGCGCGACAGCCCCACCAGCCTGTTGATGGTCACCCACAGCTCGCGCATCGCCGCACGCCTGGAGCGTCAAGTGGTGCTGCACCGTGGCCGGGTTGTCCCGGCGGACGCTGTTTGAGATGGCGGTGTTTTACTGGGCCTTGCGCGCACTGCTGAGCCACTGGCGGCGCCATCCCGTGCAGTTTTTCAGCGTGTTGACCGGGTTGTGGCTGGCCACGGCGTTGCTGACCGGGGTGCAGGCCCTCAACAGCCAGGCGCGGGACAGTTACGCGCGGGCCAGCCAATTGATCGGCGGCGAGCCCCAGGCCAGCCTGAGCGCGCCGGATGGGGCGAGTTTCCCCCAGGCGCTGTTCGCCGAGTTGCGCCGGATGGGGTGGCCGGTGTCGCCGGTGGTGCAGGGGCGGGTGCAGCTCCAGGGGCATGAAGACACGCGCCTGCAATTAATGGGCATCGAGCCGTTGTCGCTGCCGGGCGGCGGCGCGGTGGCGGGCCAGCGCTTGAGCCAGGCGCAGATGCTGGCGTTCTTCGAGCCGCCGGGGCGTACCTGGATCGCGCCGCAAACCCTGCATGCCCTCGGGTTGCAGGAGGGTGACCAGCCGTTGACCACCAACGGACATCGCCTGGCGCCGTTGCAGGTCTGGCAGGACATGGCCCCCGGGCTGCTGCTGACCGACATTGGCTTCGCCCAGCCCGTGCTGGACATGCCCGGGCGTCTGTCGCGCTTGCTGCTGGACAAGGCCTACGCCGCCGCCCAGCCCACGCCACCCGCCGGGTTGCAACTCAGGCAGGGCGAAGACAACAACTTGTCGCGCCTTACCGAGAGCTTTCACCTGAACCTCGATGCCCTGGGCTTTTTGTCCTTTGTGGTGGGGCTGTTTATCGTGCACGCCGCCATCGGCCTGGCCCTGGAGCAACGTCGTGGCCTGTTGCGCACCTTGCGCGCCTGCGGGGTCAGTGCGCGGCTACTGATCCTCAGCCTGGCCGTGGAACTGGGCGTATTGTCCTTGCTCGGCGGCGTGCTCGGGGTGGCCAGCGGTTATGTGCTGGCGAGCCTGCTGCTGCCGGATGTGGCGGCGAGCTTGCGGGGCCTCTATGGCGCCGAAGTCGCTGGCCAACTGAGCCTGAGCCCGTGGTGGTGGGCCGCCGGGCTGGGCCTGAGCCTGCTCGGCGCGCTGCTTGCCGGCGCCAGTAGCGTGTGGCGGGCGGCGCGTTTGCCCTTGCTGGCGCTGGCCAATGCCCAAGCCTGGCACGACGCCCATGGGCGCTGGTTGCGCCGCCAGGGTTGGGTTGCCGCCGCCGCGCTGTTGATCGCGTTGCTCGCGCTGCTGCTGGGCGACAGCCTGGCCGCCGGTTTTGTGCTGATGGCGGCCTTGCTGCTGGGGGCGGCGCTGGGCTTGCCGGTGATGCTCAATGGCATGCTCAAGGCCGTGCTGGGGCGCAGTCGCTCGGTGCTGGGGCAATGGTTTCTCGCTGACTGCCGCCAACAGCTGCCCGCGTTGAGCCTGGCGTTGATGGCACTGTTATTGGCCCTGGCGGCAAATATCGGCGCGGGCTCCATGACCTCGGGGTTCCGCCAGACGTTCAACAACTGGCTGGAGCAACGCCTGACGGCCGAGCTGTACCTCAATCCGCAAAACCCGGCGCAAGCCGAACAGCTCAACACCTGGCTGGCGCAACAGCCGTTGGTGCAGGCGGTACTGCCGACCTGGCAGGTCGCCGTGCAATTGCGCGGTTGGCCGGCGGATCTGTTCGGTGTGGTCGACGACCCGACCTATCGCCAGCATTGGCCGTTGCTCGAGGCTGCGAGCGCGCCGTGGGACCGCTTGCTGCAAGGCGACAGCCTGATGCTCAGCGAGCAATTGGCGCGGCGACTGTCGGTGAAACTGGGGGATACGGTCAGTATTCCCACACCCCGAGGCGTCTGGTCGCCCGTCCTGGTGGGGATTTATGCCGACTATGGCAACCCCAAGGGCCATCTGTTGGTCAATGCCAAGCACCTGCTGGCGCACTGGCCGACCCTGGCGCCGGCACGTTTCAACCTGCGGGTGTTGCCACAGGATGTGCCGCCGCTGGTGCGTGAAGTGCAGCGCGGGTTTGCCCTGGAGGACAGTCGCATCGTCGATCAACAGCAACTCAAGGGCTGGTCGAGCCAGGTGTTCGAACGCACCTTTGCCGCCACTGCGGCGCTCAACAGCCTGACCCTTGGCGTCGCCGGCGTGGCGCTGTTTATCAGCCTGTTGACCCAGAGCCAGAGCCGCCTCGGTCAACTTGCGCCGCTGTGGGCGCTGGGCGTGACGCGTCGGCAATTGATGTTGCTGAACCTGGGGCAGACCTGGCTGTTGGCGGTGCTCACGCTGGTCCTCGCCGTGCCCCTGGGGCTGTTGCTGGCGTGGTGCCTGGATGCGGTGATCAACGTGCAGGCGTTCGGTTGGCGCCTGCCGTTGCAGGTGTTCCCGTGGCAGCTTGCGCAGTTGCTGGCGCTGGCGCTGCTGGCCACCTTGCTGGCGTCGGCCTGGCCGCTGTGGCAGCTGTACCGCAGTCGCCCGGCGGACTTGTTGAGGACCTTTGCCCATGAAGATTAGAGCGACGTTGTCCGCGGTTTTGCTGCTGTTGGGCGCGTGCGACAAAGTCCCGGCGCCCGAGGAAAGCTTCGCCGGCCTGGGCAGCGCGGCGGCGGACTTTGCCCAGGTGGTACCCGGCAGGGTGTTCAGCTTTCCTGGCGACCATGGCCCCCACGACGGTTTTCGCATCGAGTGGTGGTACGTCACCGCCAACCTCAAGGACGCCCAGGGCAATGAATTCGGCGTGCAATGGACGCTGTTTCGCAATGCGCTCAAGGCCGGGCCGACGCAGCCCGGCTGGCACGACTCGACGGTTTGGCTGGGCCACGCCGCCGTCACGTCCGCCACGCGCCACTACGCCGCCGAACGCTACGCCCGCGGCGGCGTCGGCCAGGCCGGCGCGCAGGCGGTGCCGTTCAATGCGTGGATCGACGACTGGTACTTCGCCAGCCAACCTGGCGCGGCGAGCCCACTGGCCGACATGCGACTCAAGGCCAGTGGCGCGCAGTTCGCCTATGACCTGCACCTGACCTCCAGCCGCCCGCTGGTATTGCAAGGGGACAAGGGCTACAGCCGCAAATCCGACCAGGGCCAGGCATCGTACTACTACAGCCAACCGTTTTTCCGCGCCAGCGGCAGCGTCAGCATCGACGGCCACACCTATCAGGTCAGCGGTCCCGCGTGGCTCGACCGCGAATGGAGCAGCCAACCCCTCGCCGCGGGCCAGACTGGCTGGGACTGGTTCTCCCTGCACTTGGACAGCGGTGAACAGTTGATGCTGTTCCGCGTGCGTCAGCAGGACGGCGCGGGTTACCTCACCGGCACCTGGATCGATCAGCAGGGTCAGGTCCAGACCCTGCACAACGCCGACATCCAACTGACACCGTTGGCGACCACCACTCTTGACGGGCGCACGATTCCCACGCGCTGGTCACTGAACATTCCCGGCAAACAGCTGGACATCACCCCAACGGCGCTCAACCCGAACGCCTGGATGAACCTTGGTATTCCCTACTGGGAAGGACCGGTGCAGTTCGACGGTGGGGTGGGTTACCTGGAAATGACCGGTTATTAGGCTGGTTTCTGTCAGCACTGTTTCTGCGCCTATGTAGGCCGCTTCCCAAATTGAATGGTCGCCCCCTGGGCTTGTGTCCGGGGCGGCAGTGCCTGCTTATATTTCGACGCCATCTCTATTGGATTCGGGATGCAGGGCATGGCGCAGGGCTATATCAACCGCGAAACCATCGATCTCACCAGTTTGAAAACCCGCTTGATGGGCCACGGCCTGAGCCGCCAGCGCTCGGACCATTTTGACGTGTTGAACCACCACCTGCGCCACGGCTTGGTGACGCCGGGGCAATTGGTGGTGATTCCCGACACCTACAGCGTGAGCTGCTCCCGAGAGGAAGCCTGGTTGATGCGCCGCGCCGAAGAAGTGCGGCGCGAGCTGGAGCAAAAGGCATCGGTCGGCACAGCCGTGATCAATGACTATGACCTGCTGCAAAGCCTGCTGACCTACGGCTCGATAGGTGTAGGCAGCACGACCTCGGCGTGGGCGCGGCACCTGGATGAAGTGCTGCGCACGCTGGAAGACATCGAGCAGTTGCATCAGCGCTTGAAGGCCGGTGGCTTGGACCGTCAGACGTTTATCCGCCAGCGCCAGGTGTTGTTTGAATTGCTCGACACACAACTGCGTGGCGCGGCGCGGTTTGGCACGGGGTTGCGTGGCAATCAGTCGTTGAAGAACGTGTTGGGGATTTCCACCAAGAGCTTTTTGCACAAGGGCGAGATCGATGGGTATGCCAAGCGCATGGGGGCGATTGCGCAGGTGTCGAAGTGGTTGGGGAAGGGCACGTATGTGGGCTTGGCGATGGATGTCGGGACTGCGGGTTTGGAGATCAAGGAAGCGTGTGTGATGGGGCGGGAGGCGCAGTGTCGGCAGGCGAAGTATGTGGAGAGTGGGCGGTTGGCGGGGAGTGTGGCGGGGGCTTCGATTGGTGGGAGGTATGGCGCAGAGGTTGCTCGTAGTGCATGCAAGATCGTGTTGGCCGTTGGTTTGAAAGGACGCGCTGGGCTGGCCTGCGGAGTTATTGGCGGTGCTGCGGGAGGGTATGTAGGAGGCTCTGTTTTTGGAGACGGCGGTGCGTTTTTGGGTGGGCAAGTCATAGAGCGCGATGGAGTTTTTATATTTCAACCAGAGGGGGCATAACGATGTCTTTTTTTCTTGTTTACACCATCGTCTGGATGGCGGGGGCGTTTGTGCTCTGGGGGTTGTTGCTTTTTGCGGAATATAGAAAACTCGACGCGCTGGAAGCTTGTTTCAGCGAAAACGAAGCGGTTCGTAGACACAAGCGCTTTTGGGGAAGAAATCAGCGCATCGACAGGTATCACCGCATGGGCCTGATGGTCGACTTTCTTTCAATGCCAAAAACTCACATTAAAGCGGGTCTAGTAACGCAGGCCGAATTGGCGTCTGTTCCTATCGCCCTGAGACGATGGGCGTTGTGGCCCTATCGCATCGGTTATGTCTGGGTGGCCGGGACTGTCCTCTGGGCCATCTGGTACCGCTGGTAACTCACACCCCCACCAACGCCCCGAGGTGCAACCACTGCCCAGACTTGCGCGCCCTGGTAACAGTGAGTCATTCCCCGGCCTGAATATTTCGCTAGTCGCATGTGTGTTTCAAAGTACCGGGTCCCAGCGTTGCGACCAGTCGCTCTCGGCCTTGACCACGCCCCGGAGTAACTCCAGCGCGTGTTGCAACACCGCCGAATCCCGTGCCCGTGAGTACACCAGATACGTCGGGAAACTGAACTCCGGCGCCTTCGCCACGCGCTGCATCACGCCGCTGTCGAGGTAGCTTTGTACCACCCGCGTGCGGAAGTACCCGGCGCCGCCGTTTTCCAGGATGTACTGCAAGGCCAGCGGGCCCAGGTTGAAACTCAGCGCGGCGCGTGCCCTGTCCGGCAGGGCGGCGTCGTGTTGCTGGCGGAAGCCTGGGCCCCAGTCGATGTACACGTAGGGCACCGGGTTGCTGACCAGTTGCACCAGGATCAGTTTTTCTTCCAGCACCTGCTCCACCTGCAACCCCGGCCAGTATTGCGGCTGGAACACCAGGGCGGCATCCAGCACCCCCAGCTCCAGCTGGCGCAGCAGGTATTCGCCTTCGCGCACTTCGGTGCGCAGCGCATGGCCGGGGATGTGTTCACGCAGGGCCTGGGCCCAGCCGAGCATCAACGGGTTGCACAGGCTGACCTCGCCACCGATGTGCAGCACGTTGCGATAGCCCTCGGGCAACGGCAGATCGCGGCGCGCGGCTTCCCAGGTTTGCAGCAACTGGTTGGCGTAGACCACGAAGGCTTCGCCATCCGCGGTCAGGCGCGCGCCAGCGCGGTTGCGGATGAACAGCGTGCTGCCCAGCTGGCTTTCCAGGCTTTTGACCCGGGCGGTGATGGCGGTCTGGGTAACGTGCAGTTTCTCGGCCGCCGCGGCGAGGCTGCCGCAGCGGGTGATTTCGAGGAAGGTGCGTGCCAGTTCGATGTCCATGGGAGCCCCGGAGAATGAATGGGGGCATTGTAGTGGAATGCGCTCAGAACTGTGGGCGCGGGCTTGTGTGGGAGCGGGCTTGCTCGCGAAGACGGTGGATCAGTCGATAATTCTGTGACTGACACTCCGCTTTCGCGGGCAAGCCCGCTCCCACAGTTGATGGGGGTTGATGGGGAGTGAGTGCTCGGCTGGAGATCGCCCGGGCACTGCCAATCTCCCACATTCAATTGCATTTCAGGTCGGAGTTACTGGGGCTTGCAGGTGCTGGGTAGGGAATGCCTTTGAATAAGCCTGGCAAACCCGCAACACCACATCATCGGCAAACCGCGCACCGACCACATGCAACCCCACCGGCAAGCCATTCGCCGCCAACCCGCAGGGCACTGACGCGGCCGGTTGCTGGGTGAGATTGAAGGGGTAGGTGAACGGTGTCCATTCGGTCCATTCCTGTAACCCGGAGCCCGGCGGGACGTCGTGCCCGGCGTCGAATGCGGTGATCGGCATCATTGGCGAGACCAGCACGTCGTAATGTTGGTGGAACGCAGCCATCCGCGCTACCAACGCCGCCCGCGCTTCAAGGGCCGCGCTGAAGTCATCCAGGCTCAAGCGTTCGCCCCGTTGCGCGATGCGCAGCAGGCCGGGGTCCAAGAGCTGTTTTTGCGCGTCGCTCATCGAACCGGTCAAACGTGCGGCCCCGGCTGCCCACAGGGTGCTGAACACCTCCAGCGGGTCGCTGAAACCGGGGTCGATCTGTTCGACATGAGCACCCAATCGCACCAACCCCTCAACCGCCTGGGCGACCACTTTAGCCACTTGCGGGTCCACGTCCACGTAGCCGAACGCAGGGCTGTACGCTACCCGCAAGCCCTTCAAGTCTGCCCCCGGCGTCAGCCACGGCGCAGTCCTCGGCGCACCGCTCAAACCGTCCCGCGCATCCGGCTGGGCGATGGTTTGCAGCATCAATACGCTGTCTTGCACCGTGCGGGTCATCGGCCCCAGGTGCGACAGAATCGTCATGGAACTGGCCGGCCACTGCGGCACATAACCAAAGGTCGGCTTGATCCCGAACGTGCCGGTAAACGCACAGGGGATACGGATCGAGCCGCCCGCATCACTGCCCTGGTGCAACACCCCCAGGTTCAACGCCGCCGCCGCCCCCGCGCCGCCGGACGAACCACCCGCCGTGGTCCGCGTGTCCCACGGGTTGCGGGTGATGCCGTATAGCGGGTTGTCGGTGACGCCTTTCCAGCCGAATTCCGGCGTGGTGGTTTTGCCCAGCAATACCGCGCCGGCCTTGCGCATAAAGGCCGGGAAGGGCGCGTCGACGTCCCACGGACCGTCGGCAGATGAGGTGCGCGAGCCCTTGCGGGTCGGCATGCCGAGCGTCAGCGTGAGGTCTTTGATGGAGGCCGGTACACCGTCCAGCGCGCCGCACGGCTGGCCCTTGAACCAGCGTTGTTCCGAGGCGCGCGCAGCGTGCAACGCGCCCTCCGGGTCCACATGGCAGTAAGCGTTTACCACCGGGTTGTAGCGTTCGATGCGCAGCAAGGCATCCTCGGTGACCTCCACCGGCGACAGGGTCTTGTCGCGAAAATGCGCCAGCAATTGCACCGCCGTCAGTTGCCCGATATCGCTCATGCCCGATCCCCCTGCGCCGCATTGACCATGGCCCGCAGCAACACCGCGCAGCCCGCCGCCAGGTCATCCGGCGCGGCGTTTTCGATTTCGTTGTGGCTGATACCACCTTCGCACGGCACAAAGATCATCCCGGCCGGGCCCAGTTCCGCGACGAAAATCGCGTCATGCCCGGCGCCGCTGACGATGTCCATATGGCTCAGGCCCAGGCTGCGCGCAGCGTCGCGCACGGCGTTGACGCAGGCCGGGTCGAAGTCCAGCGGCGGGAAGTCGGCCGTCGGTGTCAGCTCATAAGCCAGGCCGTGTTGTTGTGCCGTGGCTTCAATCACACCGCGCACCTCGTCGACCATGGCTTGCAGCTTGTCGGCATGCAGGTGGCGCAGGTCGAGGGTCATGTGCACCTGGCCCGGAATCACATTGCGCGAACCCGGATGCAGGCTCAGGCAACCCACCGTGCCGCAGGCGTGGGGTTGCTGTTGATGGGCGATACGGTTGACTGCACTGACCACCTCGGCAGCGCCGACCAGTGCGTCCTTGCGCAGGTGCATCGGTGTCGGCCCGGCATGGGCTTCGACGCCGGTGAAGGTCAGGTCGAACCACTTCTGGCCCAGGCAACCCATGACCACGCCAATGGTGGTGGCGCGATCTTCCAGCACCGGGCCCTGTTCGATATGCGCTTCGAAATACGCCCCCACCGGGTGGCCCAGTACCGCGCGGGAACCGGCATAACCGATGCGCTGCAATTCGGCACCCACCGACAGGCCCTGGTCATCGAGCTTGGCCAGGGTCTCCTGCAAATCGAATTTCCCGGCAAACACGCCGGAACCCATCATGCACGGCGGAAAACGCGAGCCTTCTTCATTGGTCCACACCACCACTTCAATCGGCGCTTCGGTTTCAATCTTCAGATCGTTCAGGGTGCGGATCACTTCCAGCCCGGCCATCACCCCGTAGCAGCCGTCGAACTTGCCGCCGGTGGGTTGGGTGTCTATATGGCTGCCGGTCATCACCGGGGGCAGGGCGGGATTGCGCCCGGCGCGGCGCGCAAAGATATTGCCGATGGCATCCACACTGACGCTGCACCCGGCCGCTTCGCACCACTGCACAAACAGGTCGCGGGCCTGGCGGTCGAGGTCGGTGAGGGCCAGGCGGCACACGCCGCCTTTTAGCGTGGCGCCGAGTTGGGCCAGGTCCATCAGCGACTGCCACAGGCGGTCGCGGTTGATCAGCGGGGCGTTGCTCTGGAGCGGTTGCGCAAAACTGTTCATCTGCATTCTCCGGTCAGGCACTCAGGGCCAAATAGCGGTTCTTGATGCTCGGGTCGGCGCGGAAGGCGGCGGCGCTGCCTTCGTAGACCACGCGGCCCTGTTCGAGTACGTAATGGCGGTCGGCGAGCTTGTCGCAGACCATCAGGTTCTGTTCCACCAGCAGCACCGGCAGGCCGTCGTCCTTGATCTTGCGCAGGATCTTCACCAATTCGTCGACGATCACCGGGGCGAGGCCTTCGGTGGGTTCATCGAGGATCAGCAACTTGGGGTCATTGAGCAGGGCGCGGGCAATGGCGAGCATCTGCTGCTCGCCGCCGGACAAGGCATGCCCGGCGTTTTTGCGCCGTTCCTTGAGGCGCGGGAACATGCCGTACACGTCTTCCAGCTGCCAGCGGCTGGTCTTGCGGGCGGCGATGCGCAGGTTTTCCTCGACCGTGAGCAAACGGAAGATCCCGCGGTTCTCCGGCACCAGCGCCAAGCCTTGGCGCGCAATTTCAAAAATCTTCTGCCCCACCAGCGCCTGGCCGTTGAAGTGAATCTGGCCCTGGCGCGGGCAGATGATGCCGAGGATGCTGCGCAACGTAGTGGTCTTGCCCGCGCCGTTGCGCCCCAGCAGCGTCACCAGCTCACCAGGGTTGACGTTCAGCGACACGCCTTCGAGCACGTGGCTCTTGTCGTAGTAGGAATGGATATTCTCGACGATCAGCATCAGGCGGCCTCCCCCAGATACGCAGTGCGCACACGTTCATCGGCGCGCACGAATTCCGGCGTGCCTTCCACCAGGATCTGCCCGTGGCTCATCACCGTGATGCGTTGGCTGATGGACATGACGATGCTCATGTTGTGTTCGATCAGCAGCACCGTGTGGTCGCGACCGAGGTCACTGATCAGTTGGGTCATGATCGGGATGTCATCGATGCCCATGCCCGAGGTGGGCTCGTCGAGCATCAACAGTTTGGGCTTGGAGCAGATCGACATGCCCACCTCCAGCACCCGCTGCTGGCCGTGGGACAACTCGCCGGCCAGGGTGTCGGCGCGGGCAGTGAGTTGCAGGCGTTCCAAGACCTGGTCGGCCATCTCCAGGTGCTCGCGTTTGCTGTCGACACGGCGCCAGAAGTTCAGCGCCCGCGCACCGTCACGGCCTTGGGCGGCCAGGCGCAGGTTTTCGCGTACGCTGAGGTTCTGGAACAGGCTGGTCAACTGGAACGAGCGCGCCATGCCCAGGCCGACGCGGCCGTGGGCCGGTTTGCGCATCAGGTTCTTGCCGTCGAAATGGATTGCCCCGGCGGTGGCCTGGCGCTCGCCGGTGAGGCAATGGAACAGGCTGGTCTTGCCCGCACCGTTGGGGCCGATGATGGTGTGGATGGTGCCGGCTTCGACCTTGAGGTTGACGCCGTTCACCGCATGGAAGGCGCCGTAGGCCAGTTCCAGGTTCTCTGTTTCCAGCAGGATGCTCATAGCACTTCCTCCTTGGCCACCACTGCGGGCTTGCGAGCGCCGCGCACTTTTTCAAACAGCGACGCCAGGCCGCCCCACAAACCACCGCGCATGAAGATCACCACCAGGATCAGGATCACCCCCAGCAGCATCAGCCAGCGTGGCCACAGGTCGGAGAGGAAATCCCCCAGCAGCACGATGGCGCCGGCACCCAGCAACGAGCCGAACAGCGAGCCGGTGCCGCCGACGATGGTCATGATCAGGATGTTCTCGGACATCGCCAGGTCGATGTTCGACAGCGGCACGAAGTGCAGCAGCATCGCGTACAGCGCACCGGCGATCCCGGTGACTGCGCCGGACAGCACAAACACCAGGATCTTGAAATGACGCGTGTCGTAGCCGATCGCCGCGGCGCGGGTTTCGTTTTCGCGGATCGCCATCAGCGTGCTGCCAAAGGGCGAGGCGATGACCCGGCGCGCGCCGATAAAGATCAGCAGGAACAGCACCGCCACAAAGCCGTAGAAGGCGCGGGCGTCGGCCAGGGATAGCAGCACAGTGTCACCGACGCGGATTTCCGGGCGCGGCACGCTGAGCAGACCGTTGTCGCCGCCGGTCCAGTCGCTGAGGGTGTAGGCGACGAAGTAGGCCATCTGGCTGAAGGCCAGAGTCAGCATCACGAAGTAGATGCCGGTGCGGCGGATCGCCAGGGCGCCGACCAACAAGGCCAGGAAACCACCGGCCACGGCCGCGCCGAGCAACGCAGTGAACAGGCCCATCTGCAAATGCAGCATCAGCAGCGCCGCGCAATATGCCCCGGCACCAAAGAAGATGCCCTGGCCGAACGACAGCAGCCCGGTATAGCCCAGCAGCAGGTTGCAGGCGAGGGCGGCCATGGCAAAGATCAGGATCTCGGTGGCCAGGGTCGCCGAAGGCAAGATCAACGGCAGGCCGATCAGTACGGCCAGCACCCACAGCAACATCGCACGGGATTGGGTCTTGGCAAACGGCAGGGGATTTTTCTCGCTCATGTCAGGCTCTCCCGAACAGGCCGTAAGGGCGCACCAGAATCACCACGGCCATCGCGCCGTAGATCATCAGGCTCGCACCCTGGGGCCAGAGTGTGGTCATCAGGCTTTGCACCACGCCGACCAATAAACCGCCGACCAGCGCTCCGCTGAACGACCCCATGCCGCCGATCACCACCACCACGAAGGCCACGCCGAGAATTTCCGGGCCGACAAAGGGCTGTGCGCCGCGCAAGGGGGCGAACAGCACCCCGGCGACACCGGCCAGGGCCACCCCGAGGGCGAAGGTCATCGAGAACAAACGGAAAATATTGGTGCCCAGCAGCGACACGGTCTCGGTGCTTTCACTGCCGGCGCGCACCAGGGCGCCGAAGCGCGTGCGTTCCAGCAGCAGCCACAGGCCCAGGCCGACCAGCCCCGAGAAGCCGATCAGGAACAGGCGATAGTGCGGGTACACAAAGTCACCGATCACCAGCACCCCGCGCAGCAGTTCCGGCACGGCGACGCTTTTGCCCACCGGGCCCCAGATCATCACGCTGGCCTCCTGGATGATCAGCGCTATCCCCAAGGTCACCAGGATCTGGAACATGTGTGGCAAGTGATAGATGCGCTGGATCAATAATCGCTCGATCACCCACGCCAAAGCGGCCACCACCAGCGGCGCGATCAGCAGCGCCAGCCAGAAGTTGCCGGTGAGGCTCACGGCGGTGTAGCAGATGTAGGCACCGAGCAAAAAGAACGCGCCATGGGCAAAGTTGACGAAGTTGAGCAGGCCGAAAATGATGGTCAGACCGACGGCGATGAGGAAGTAGATCATCCCCAGCCCGAGGCCGTTGAGGATCTGGAACAGGTAAAGATTAAGCATGCAGGAACCCTCGGCAGGACGCTGCTTGCGCGGCCCTGCCTGCAATATTCAGGGGGTCAGGCGAGCGTGCAGCCCGTGGCGTCCACTGGCGGGAAGGATTGGCCGGCGCTTAGCACTTTGGCCAGGTCGTCCTTGTCGGCCATCTCGCTGGCGGCTTTGCCGACGAGCAGGTAGTAATCCTTGATCACCTGGTGGTCGCCGGCGCGGATCGATTCCTTGCCGGTCGGGCCATCGAAGCTCAGGCCCTGCATGGCCTTGGCCACGGTCGGCCCGTCGAAGCTGCCGGTGGCGACGATGGTGTCGAGCATGACCTTGGTGCTGATGTAGTCGGCGGCCAGCGGGTAGGTGGGGTTGATCCCGTATTTGGCCTGGGTCAGCTTGACCAGTTCGCGGTTGAGCGGGGTGTCGACCTGATGCCAGTACTGCGCGCCCAGGTACACGCCTTCAAGGATGTCGCTGCCCAGTTCCTGGAACTGGTCGAGGCCGGCGGACCATACCAGCAGTACTTTCATGCGCTGCTTGATGCCGAAGTTCACTGCCTGGCGCAGGGTGTTTGACGACTGGCTGCCGAAGTTGAGCAGCACCAGCACATCGGGTTTGGCGGCGATGGCGTTGGTCAGGTAACCGGAGAATTCCTGTTCCTGCAACGAGTGATAGCTGTTGCCGATGTGTTCCAGGCCGCTGTCCTTGAGCACACTTTTGGCGCCTTCGAGCAGTGCTTCGCCAAACACGTATTGCGGGGTGATGGTGTACCAGCGCTTGGCGTCCGGCAGCAGCTTGATCAGCGGCAGCATGGTTTCGCGAATCGCGCCGTAGGTGGGCACCGACCAGCGGAATGTCGCGTGATTGCAATCCTTGCCTGTGACTTCATCGGCGCCCACCGGGGTCATGAACACGCCGCCGACCTTGTCCACTTCCTTGGCCACCGCAAGTGCCGACGACGACAATGTGCAGCCCTGGAAGAACCGCGCGCCGTCCTGCTGGATGGCTTCCTGCACCTTGCGCACCGCCTTGCCGGCGTTGCCTTCGGTGTCGATGACCTTGTAGTTCAGCGGGCGGCCGAGAAGGGTGGCGTGTTGTTCCACCGCCAGGCGCGAACCCATGTCGGCAAACTTGCCATAGCTGGCAAAGGCGCCGGACATGGACTTGAGGCCGTAAAAGGTAAAGGGCTCGGCGGCGAATGCGTGGCGCACGCTCAGCGGGAGGCTGAGGGCGGAGGCGAAGGTGAGGCTGGCTTTCAATAACGTACGACGCTGCATGGGGTGACTCCCTGGTTTAGTTATTGGCAGGAGCGGCAAGGGCGATACGGTGGAGCTTGGGCCTGTGGGCAGGCCTGTTATTTATTGGATGACGCGAGTGTTGGTTGGAATGCGGTCAAAATGTGGGAGCGGGCTTGCTCGCGAATGCGGTGCATCAGTGACGAGATGCTTTGCTGGCCCACCGCATTCGCGAGCAAGCCCGCTCCCACATTGGAACTGTGTTGTTTTTAGGGGCGGTGATCGAACTCCAGTAGAAAATGCGGGCTGACTTCACCTTCCAGCGCGGTCATGTGGTGTTCGGCATCGCACATATGTTCATGCATCAAACCGCGCACCGCGCTTTCATCACCGGCGCGAAAGGCAATCAGCAACTGTTTGTGATAGTCGAGGTTGGCGGCGTCGAACTGCTTGCGCTTGGGTTTGTAGGCCTTTTTCAGCACCACCAGGTCGCGCAGCAGATCATTGAGGAACTGCGCCATGAAACTCAGCAACGGGTTGGGGCACGCCTTGGCCAGCAGGTTGTGGAACTCCAGTTCTGCCAGGCGCTGTTCGCGTTGACCGGCCTCGCTGTCTTCCGGGGCGCTGCAGAAGGCCACGTTGTCTTGCAGGGCCTGGTAGTCGTCTTCGCTCAAGCGCCCCAGCACCGAGACCGCCAGTTCCACTTCGATGACCTTGCGCAACTGATACACCTGCTCGCCATCCAGATGCTGGAAGTGCAGGTAGTTACGCAGCGCGCGGCTGGCCGGTTCGGTGCCGGCCTGGTTGAGGTATGCACCGCCGCTGGGCCCGGTGCGCGTGCTCACCAAACCCTCGACCTCAAGGGCCTTGAGCGCCTCGCGGGCCGAGCCTTTGGAGCACTGGAAGCTTTCCATCAGCTCGCGCTCGGTGGGCAAACGGTCGCCGGGCTTCAAGGCGTCGGTGACGATGGAGCGCTTGACCGACTCGACAATCACGTCGGAGAGCTTCTGGCGTTTGCGTTTCAGCGGGCGGCTTAGCATGGCGTCGATTTATCGTATTAATGCGGATAAATAGCACTTAATAACGATTAGCCTGGAGCGTCAACGCAAGGTGTCGTTTTCAGCGGCAACAGGTCGCAAACGGTGCGCTACTCCCAATCGCCTTTGTCGAGGCAGTGGGTGGCAGGTGGCGGCTGCTTGCCGAAGGCGAGGAAGTCGCCGACCCATCGGATCACACATGCACTGGCCTCAGACTTGGGTGGTGCCTTGAGGCGCAATTGCTCGACTTGCGTAAGGTTCGCCTCGCCACGCTCGGCGTTGACCAGCACCATGCGCGCGACCCGCTCGGGAAACAGCGCCGCGTAGCGACTGCCCAGGCGTGTGGCGTCGGCGCTGCCGAGGTAATTGAGCTGGGTCTCTTCAAGTTGGGCGCGGACGAACTCCATGTCCCGTGCCGCGTTTTCGACCCCGCTCTCCTGGCTGAGATCACGCGGGGTGAGTTCGACCACATCGTAACGATTGAGCAGGGTGCGATAGGCCTGGGTGGAATGGGCACTCCAACTGCCGGCCAGGAGGATGGCGAAGGTGCCGCTGTGGTTGGCCTGGGGGCTGTTGCCGGGTTGGGCGAACACCACGCCTTGGCGGCTCAGCGGGTCGCGGGCGCCGACGCGGGTCAGGTACAGGCGCAGTTTGCCCTGCCGGGGCGCGGCGTAGTTGCGCGGCACGGTGACGATGCCGCATTGGGTGCGCTCAAGCACGTCGGGAGCCAAGTGTGCGAAGGCGGGGAGGCGGCAGTCCAGTTGCCAGTCGATGGCGGTGGGGCTGATCAGCGGCAAGCCATGGGCAAGGCTTGCCGTCAGCCACAGGCAGGCGCAGAGCAGGTGTTTTACAACAGTCATCATGAGGTCCCGGGCAGCCGTGAGATAGCGGCTTTTTTACCAAGGACCCCGGGTCAAAAAATGTAGGGCGAACAGACAGCTTCTGTAAGGAAATGGAGTTTTGTTTATCGGATACTGCTTTCCCAGCCGCCCCCCAGTGCTTTGTACAGGGCGATGCTGGCTTGTACGCGCGACAGCCGCAACTGCACGTTCAAATCCTGGGCCGCGTACAGGGTGCGCTGGGTTTCCAGGACCGTCAGCAAGTCCGCGGCGCCTGCCTGGTAGCGGCTTTGAGCGATCTGGAAGGCCGTCTGCGCCTGTTGCAGTTCTTCGGTTTGCCAGTGGCGCTGCTGGTCGAGGCGGGTGATGTTGCTGAGGGATTTTTCCACATCGGCAAAGCCGTTGATGATCGCGCCGCGATAGGTTTGCAGCAGCTCATCCTGGCGTGCGCGGGCCTTGTCGCGCTCGGCGCTTAAACGGCCATTGTTGAAGATCGGCGCGATCAGGCCGGACGTCAGGGTGTAGAACGGGCTGCGCAGGATTTCGTTGGCCTTGTAGGCGCCGCTGCCGAGTGTGGCGCCAAGGGTCAGGGTTGGCAGCATGGCGGCGCGGGCGACGGTGACGTCAGCACTGGCGGCGGCCAGTTGCGCTTCGGCCTGGGCCAGGTCGGGGCGCCGGCTGAGCAACTGGCTCGGCACACCGCTGCCGATGGTCGGCCAGGTCAGGGCCTGGAACGTTTCGTTGCCCAGGTCCACGGCTTGCACGGGTTGGCCGAGCAGGGCGGCGAGGGTGATCTGCGACTCTTCGGCCAGCTGCTCGATCAACGGCAATTGCCGTTGCTGGCTGGCCACCAGGCTTTTCTGCTGGGCCAGTTCCAGGGCAGTGGCGGAGCCGGCGTCGTAGCGGGTCTGCACCAGGTCGAGCACGTTGCGCGCATTGGCCAGGTTGAGCGCGGCGATCTGTTGGCGCTCGCGTGCGGCGAGGGTCTGCGCGTAGCGGTCGGCGACGTTGCCGAGCAGGGTCAGCTCCACTGTAGCCTGGTCGAACTCACTGGCGCGCAAGGTCTGCACCGCGCTGTCGCGGGCGGCGGCGCGGCCACCCCAGAAGTCCAGTTCATAGCTGGCGGTGAAGTTGGTGTCATAACTGTTGACGGTGTTGTTGCTCGCAGTGGCGTTCAGGTCTGAGTTGCCGCTGCCGCGCAACAGCCGTTCACGGCTGGCGGTGAGGTTGAACTTCACCTCGGGCAGCAGCGGCGCACCGGCGATCACCGCGCTGGCCTGGGCCTGGCGCACGCGGGCCATGGCGGCGGCGACGTCGAAACTGTCGCGGCGCGCCTGCTCGATCAAGCGGTTGAGCTGTGGGCTGCCGAACTGCGTCCACCACCGTGCATTGCGGGCCTGCGCCGTCTCGCGTTCGGCATATTGCCAGGCGGCGGGTGCGGCGATGCCGCTGTCGACAGCCGGCGGCTGGCCGGCGCAGGCGCTGAGCAACAGGCACAGGCCGGGCAGGTAAAGGGACGGTTTATTCACTGGTCAACGCCTTAACCGGATCGAGCCGGGCAGCTTTACGGGCCGGCATGAAGCCGAAGATGACACCGGTGACCAGCGCACAGCCAAACGCGCCGAACACCGCCACCAGGGAAAATTGCACGGCCACTTCGGCCAGCACCAACACGCCGCCGACGAGCAGCGCGACGGCGATGCCGAACAGGCCGCCGACCACCGAGAGCATCACCGCTTCGGTGAGGAACTGGCGCAGGATGTCGCGCTGGCGTGCGCCGGTGGCCATGCGGATACCGATTTCACGGGTACGCTCGCGGACGGTCATCAGCATGATGTTCATCACACCGATACCGCCCACCAGCAGCGAGATCGCGGCAATCGAACCGAGCATCAGCGACAGCGTATTCTGCGTGCGCGCCTCGGCCTGGATCATCGCCGCGTTGTTGGTCAGCTGGTAGTCGCGCTTGCCGTTGTGCAACTTGAGCATCAACTGGTCGATGGCCCGCTCGGCTTCGTGGACCTTGCGCGCATCGGCGGCGGCAATCGCCACGTATTCCGGGTTATAGGTGCCGAACAGGCGCACGCTGGCGGCGGTGTAGGGGATGGCGACGCGGTCGTCGCTGTCCTTGTTGCCGGAGCTGGAGCCTTTTTCCGCAAGCACGCCGATCACCTGGAACGGCACGTTTTCGATGAGGATGTATTGGCCGATCGGCGTCGGCAGATCCTTGAACAGCTTCTCGCGGATGCGATGGCCGATCACCGCCACGGTGGCCCCGGCGCGCTCATCGGCCTCGGTGAAGTAGCTGCCCTCGACCACCGGCCAGTTGAAGATCTCCGGGAAGTTGATGTCGTTGCCGCCCACGTACGCCAGGTAGTCGAGGTTGCCGAAGCGGATCCCGGCGTCGTTGCCATTGACCGGCATGATGCGCTTGACCTGGGGCAACGCCGCCAGTGCCGCCACATCGTTGAGGGTAACGATGCCCAGCGGCGTACGCGGGTTGGGCGACGAGCCGCTGAGGTAGATGATGTTGGAACCGAACGCGCCCATCTGCGCCATGACCTGGCGCTTGCTGCCTTCGCCCACCGCCAGCATCACCACCACCGACGCCACGCCGATGATGATCCCCAGCAAGGTTAGCGCGGTGCGGAACTTGTTGATCCACATCACCCGCCAGGCGGCCTGCACGGCGTCGACCAGTTCGGCCTTCCACGCGCCATTGTGCTCGGCGCCGTCGACCAGGCGCTGGCGCAGGTCCACGGCTTGCAAGGCATCACTGTTGGCGACCGCCGGCACGTAGCTGGCGTCTTTGGCCGAGTCGCTGATGATCTGGCCGTCGCGGATCTCGATGATGCGGTTGGCGCGCGCCGCCACTTCGCGGTCGTGGGTAATCAGGATGACCACGTGGCCCTGGCTGGCCAGTTCGTCGAGCAGTGTCATCACCTCGGCGCCGCTGTGGCTGTCGAGGGCGCCGGTGGGTTCGTCGGCCAGGATGATATGGCCGCCGTTCATCAGCGCGCGGGCAATCGATACCCGTTGCTGCTGGCCGCCGGAGAGTTGGTGCGGACGGTTGCCGGTGCGCTCGGCCAGGCCCAGGCGGGTAAGCAGGGCCTTGGCGCGGGCGTGGCGTTCAGCGGCGCTGATGCCGGCGTAGATCGCCGGCATCTCGACGTTTTCCTGGGCCGAGCCCGACGGGATCAGGTGGTAGCCCTGGAACACAAAGCCGAACGCCTCGCGGCGCAGCCAGGCCAGCGCGTCGCCGTCCAGGTGCGCGACGTTTTCCCCGGCGAACAGGTAGTCGCCCGCAGTGGGGCGGTCGAGGCAGCCGAGGATATTCATCAGCGTCGATTTGCCCGAGCCGGACGCGCCGACAATCGCGACGAATTCCCCGGCGTGGATCGCCAGGTCGATGCCGCGCAACACGTCGACTTGCGGGCTGTCGCCGCCGCCGTAGGATTTGCGGATGTTCTTGAGTTCGATCAGGGGCGTGGCCAACTCAACCCCCGTTGCCGTCGGCTGGGCCGATCAGCAGGTGATCGCCTTCGTTCAAGCCGTCGAGCACTTCGACGCGCAGGCGGTCGCTGATACCCAGGCGCACTTCGCGTTCCTCGATGCGGCCGTTCTTGGCGACCACACGAGCGATCTGTTTATCGGCGTTCGCTGTACCCTGCAGCGCGGCGACGGGGGCGGTGAGGGCATCCTTGACCTGGCTGGCGACAAAAAACACCTGGGTGGTCATCTCGGCCATCAGCGCGTGGTCGCTGTTGTCCACGTCCAGCAGCACGGTGTACAGCACCACGCGGCCGCTGCCGCTCTTGTTGGAACTGCTGGGGCTGCCACTGCCCTGGGTTTCGTTCAGCGGCTTGGGCGGGATCGGCAGGATCTGCCGCACGGTGCTGGTCCAGCGCCGGTTGCCGCCGCTGAGGGTGGTGAAATACGCAGTCATCCCCGGTTTGACGTGGCCAATGTCGGCCTCCGAGACTTCCGCCCACACGGTCATCGGCGACAGCTTGGCGATGCGCAGGATCAGCGGGGTCTGTTGTTGCGCGTTGAGGGTCTGGCCGACGCGGGCGTCTACCGCGACGACGGTGCCGTCCATCGGCGCATAGATGCGCGTGTAGCCCAGCTCCGCTTCGTCGCTGCGCAGGCTGGCCTGGGCCTGGAGGATCTGCGCCTGGAACATCGCCACCCGCGCCTGGGTGGCGCTCAGCTCGGCCTTGGCGGTTTGCACGTCTTCTTCGCGGGTGGCGTTGCCGGCCGTCAGACGTTGCTGGCGCTGGTATTTCTGCTGCGCCAGTGCCAGTTGGGCCTGCTGTTCCTGCAACTGCGCCTTGAGGTTCTGGATGCCGTAGCGGCTGGCGTCAAGCTTGGCTTTTTGCGTCGACGGGTCGATTTCCACCAGCAGTTGGCCTGCCTTGACGTGGTCGCCGGCTTCGACGTGGATCTTCTGGATCTGCCCCGACGCCTGGGCGCCGACGTCCACATAGCGGCGCGGTTGCAGGGTGCCGAGGGCGGTGACGCTGTTTTCGATATTGCCGCGGGTCACGGTGACGGTGGCGAGGGCGTCGCGGTCCGAGGGCAGCACTTGCCAGGCGGCAACGCCGATGACGGGGATCAGGCACGCGACAACAAGCAGCGCGCGTCGGGCGGGTCGAGAGCGTTTCATGCTTTGGTTCCAGCCAGGGAAGTTCGGGGCGCAGTTGCGCAGAGCTGACTGTTAAACGAGGGGGTTGCGCGGGGATTTAGGCGGTTACACAAGCGGTTACAGCTCCATGGGTTAAAAAAAACGTCCGTTGGTACAACACTTCTTTAAAAGTAGATGAGAATTACTATAAATTGCACGCACCCAAACTGCCATCATCGTTTGGGTATCTTTTCTTACAGTGCACAAGGAACGGATGCCGCCTCTTCCGGCGGTCGGGAGTCATGTTGGAAAACTACTATCGCGAGCTGGTGTGTTTCCTCAACGCCAAGCTGGGCAACCGACAGGTGGCCGAGGATGTGGTGCATGACGCTTATGTCCGGGTGCTGGAGCGCTCCAGCGACACGCCGATCGACCAGCCACGCGCGTTTTTGTACCGCACGGCGCTGAACCTGGTGATCGACGGGCACCGCCGCAACGCGTTGCGCCAGGTCGAACCGCTGGAAGTGCTGGACACCGAAGGGCGCTTCGCCAACTCATCGCCCCACGCCAGCCACGCCCACGAGCAGCGTCTGGCGATGGTGGAGCGGGCCCTGGCGGAACTGCCCAAGGCCTGCCGCGACAGCTTCCTGCTGCGCAAGCTCGACGGCCTGTCCCACCCGCAAATTGCTGAGCGCCTGGGGATTTCCCGCAGCCTCGTGGAAAAACACATCGTCAACGCGATGAAGCACTGCCGGGTACGGATGCGCGAGTGGGACGCACACTGAGCGCTGATCGGTTAAATTTTATTTCACTGTCCTCGTTTCCTATCAACACACGACCTGTTGTGCAGGTCTTGAAGGTATTCCCGCCCCACCGCCAAGGGGCTTATCCAGAGGACACTGGAATGACACAGGCAATTGCTTCGCCCGCGGTTCACGACCTGATCGGTATCGGTTTCGGCCCTTCGAACCTGGCGCTGGCCATCGCCCTGCAGGAGCGCGAAAAAGCCCAGGGCAAACTCGACGTGCTGTTTCTCGACAAGCAGGCGGACTACCGCTGGCACGGCAATACCCTGGTGACCCAGAGCGAGCTGCAGATTTCTTTCCTCAAGGACCTGGTGACCCTGCGCAACCCCACCAGCCCTTATTCCTTCGTCAATTACCTGAAAACCCACGGGCGCCTGGTGGATTTCATCAACCTGGGCACCTTTTATCCGTGCCGCATGGAATACAACGACTACCTGCGCTGGGTCGCCGGGCAGTTCCAGAGCCAGGCGCGCTACGGCGAGGAAGTGCTGGCCATCGAGCCGATCCTGCATCAACAGCAGGTTGAAGCGTTGCGCGTGATCTCCCGCGACGCAGTGGGCGAGCAGCATGTGCGTACCACCCGTTCGGTGGTGGTCAGCGCCGGGGGCACGCCGCGTATTCCCGAGGCGTTCAAGGCGCTCAAGGGTGACGGCCGGGTGTTCCACCATTCCCAGTACCTGGAGCGCATGGCCCAGCAGCCCTGCATCGACGGTAAGGCGATGCGTATCGCGATCATCGGCGGTGGCCAGAGCGCGGCCGAGGCGTTTATCGACCTCAACGACGGCTTCCCGTCGGTGCAAGTCGACATGATCCTGCGCGGTTCGGCGCTCAAGCCGGCGGATGACAGCCCGTTCGTCAACGAAGTGTTCTCGCCGGCGTTCACCGACCTGGTGTTTCAGCAGGTGGGCGAGGAGCGCGAACGCCTGGTCGCCGAGTACCAGAACACCAACTATTCGGTGGTGGACCTGGATCTGATCGAGCGCATCTACGGCATCTTCTACCGCCAGAAAGTCTCTGGTATCGCGCGCCAGGCGTTCCGCACCATGACCGTGGTCGAGAAAGCCACGCCTGGCCCGCTGGGTATTGAACTGGTGCTGCGCAACAACGCCAACGGCGAAACCTGCGTCAACCACTACGATGCAGTGATCCTCGCCACCGGCTACGAGCGCCAGACCCATCGCGCCTTGCTGGCACCGCTGGAAGCCTACATGGGCGACTTCGAAGTGGCCCGCGATTACCGCATCGTCACCGACGAGCGCTGCAAGGCCGGCATTTATATCCAGGGCTTCAGCCAGGCCAGCCATGGTTTGAGCGACACGCTGCTGTCGGTACTGCCGATCCGTGCCGATGAAATTGCCGCGTCGTTGCACGAAAACGACCGCAGCCGTGGCCATGAGCGTTCGGTGAAGGACCTGCTGCTCGCTACCGCGAGCTGACAGGCTGCACTTGTGACATAGGGGGGCTGCTGATACTGTACAAAAAACCAGTATCGGTAGCCTTCCATGCAGTTGATCGAAAAACTCAGCATCCTCGCCGACGCCGCCAAGTACGACGCTTCCTGCGCCAGCAGCGGCGCGCCCAAGCGCAGTTCCGAGGGCAAGGTCGGGCTGGGCTCCACCGACGGCATGGGCATCTGCCACAGCTACACACCGGACGGGCGCTGCGTCTCGCTGCTCAAGGTGTTGCTCACCAACTTCTGCCTCTACGACTGCCAATACTGCGTCAACCGCCGCTCCAGCGACGTGCCCCGCGCACGCTTCAGCCCGGAGGAGGTGGTGACCCTCACCCTGGATTTCTACCGGCGCAATTGCGTCAGCGGGCTGTTTCTCAGCTCCGGCATCATCCGTTCCTCCGACTACACCATGGAACAGTTGGTACGCGTCGCCAAACTGCTGCGCGAGGAGCATGACTTCCGCGGCTACATCCACCTCAAGACCATTCCCGATGCCGACCCGGCGCTGATCGCCGAGGCCGGGCGCTATGCCGACCGGCTGAGCGTGAACATCGAGTTGCCCACCGAAGCCAGCCTGCAGACCCTGGCGCCGGAAAAGAAGATCGTGTCGATCAAGCAGGCCATGCAGACCATCTACACCGGCGAGCAGACCGTATTCAACGAGCCGCGCGCGCCGCGTTTCGCGCCAGCGGGGCAGAGCACGCAGTTGATCGTCGGCGCCGACGACACCGACGACAGCACCATCCTGCATGGAGCCGAGGCGTTGTACGGCAGCTTCAAGCTGCGCCGCGTGTACTACTCGGCGTTCAGCCCCATCCCCAACAGCCCGAAAAGCGTACCCCTGGCCGCGCCACCGCTGATGCGCGAGCACCGCTTGTATCAAGCCGATTTCCTGCTGCGCAGCTACGGCTTCAACGCCAACGAACTGTTCAAGGGGCCCGGTCACCTGGCCCTGGATATTGATCCCAAGCTGGCCTGGGCCCTGGAAAACCGCGACGTCTTCCCCCTGGACCTCAACCGCGCCGAACCGACCTTGATCGCACGCATTCCCGGCATTGGCCTGCGCACCACCCAACGGCTGGTGGACCTGCGCCGTGAACGCAAGATCCGCTTCGAAGACCTCGCACGCATGCGCTGCGTGCTAGCCAAGGCCAAGCCGTTTTTCATCACCAGCGACTACCACCCGCAACAGGCCGACAGCACCAGCGTGCTGCTGCGCGAGCAATTGCGTGATCGTCCGCAGCCGCAGCAAATGGGCTTGTGGGGATGATCAGCCTGGAATGCGACAACCTGTTCAGCACCTGGCGCGACCAGGCGCGCTGGCTGCTCAGCCATCAGGTCGATCCCAGCCAGGTAAGCTGGGGCGAAGCCGAGGTGGCCGACCTGTTTGCCACTGACGAGCCGATCCCCGCAGGGCTTGGTCCGTTCCAGACGCGGGTGCCCAAGGCGCTGCTCGAATTGCTCGAGTCGGCCGCCTGCTATCACGGCGAGCAGCGTTGGAGCCTGTTGTATGAAGTGTTATGGCGCGTGAGTCATGGCGACCGCACGGCGATGCTGGCGGGGGACAAATTGGGCAGCGAGTTGCAGCGGCGGATCAAACAGGTCAGCCGAGAGGCGCACCACTTGCATGCGTTTGTGCGCTTTGTTGCGCTGCCGGCCGGGGCAGGGCCCGAATTACCGGAGTACGTGGCGTGGCATGAACCGGCACACGACATCTTGAAAACTGCCAGCCAGCATTTTGTCGGGCGCATGGGGCGCCATCGCTGGATGATCGCCACGCCTTTGGACGGGGTGTATTACGACGGCGAGCAACTGATCCACCAGCGTGAATGCCCCGAGGCGTGGCGGCAGTTGGCGCAGAATGTCGAGGACCCCCACAGTGAGATGTGGTTGACCTACTACAGCCACATCTTCAATCCGGCGCGCTTGAACCCCAAGGTGATGGAGGGGCATTTGCCCAGTCGGTTCTGGAAGAACCTGCCGGAGGGCAAGTTGATCCCGGGGTTGATCAGCGAAGCGCGCACGGGCAAGCAGAAGGACGGGCAGGCCAAACTGATTGGCGCCAAACCCGGTAAACGAATCTCAAGCGGGCACGCATAAAAAGGTGGGAGCGGGCTTGCTCCCACAAGGGTTATGCAGTGTTTGGTGAGTTGCCTTTCAGGTCAGCTCTGTAGCGGTGTTCTTGACGACGGCCAACTCCGGATGCGCCACCAACTTATCGATATGCAACTCGTCATTGTTCAACCAGGTCTCCGTCAGCACCCGGTAATGCTCCATGTCCCGGCAGCGCATGCGCAGGCTGTAGTCGAACGGCCCGCTGATCAGCTGGCATTCGAATACCTGCGGGCAGTTTTTCACGCAAGCTTCAAACGCCTTCTGCGCCGAGCGCCCGCTTTGGTTGGACAAGGCCACCAGCACCAGCAGTGACAGCCCCGGCGAGACCATCTGCACATCGATGATCGCCCCGTACCCGCGAATCACCCCGCGTCGCTCCAGCTTGCGCACCCGTTCCAGGCAGGGCCTGGGCGTGAGGTGCACCAGCGACGAGAGCTTTTCGTAGGTGATGCGCCCCTGGTGACGCAGCACTTCGATGATGGCTTCATCGATGCGATCCAGCGCAGGGGAGGTATGGGGTCCGTTGGCCTTGGTATCCATGGGTTTCACTTCAAACGGTTGGAAAGAAATTGCTGCAAGCGTTCGCTCTTGGGGTGGTCAAGGATCTCGGCGCCGCCTTGTTCCTCGACACGGCCCTGGTGCAAGAACAGCACTTGGCTGGACACCTGGCGGGCAAAGCCCATTTCGTGGGTGACCATCAGCATGGTACGACCTTCCTCAGCCAACGTCTGTATGACTTTGAGGACTTCTCCTACAAGTTCCGGGTCGAGGGCCGAGGTGGGTTCATCGAACAGGATGATCTCCGGCTCCATGGCCAGGGCGCGGGCAATCGCCACGCGTTGTTGCTGGCCGCCCGACAGGAAGGCTGGGTACTGATCGGCCACGCGGCCCGGCAGGCCGACCTTGTCCAGGTACATCCGCGCGCGTTTTTCCGCCTCGGCGGCGCTGACGCCCAGCACCCGGCGCGGGGCCATGGTGATGTTTTCCAGCACGGTCATGTGGCTCCACAGGTTGAAGTGCTGGAACACCATGGCCAGGCGCGTGCGCAGGTTTTGCAGTTGGGCCTGGTGCGGCGCGCGGGTGCCGGCGCGACCTTGCTGCATTTCGATGCTGATGCCGTCGAGCGTGATGACCCCGGCGTCGGGTTGTTCGAGAAAGTTGATGCAGCGCAGCATCGTACTTTTACCCGAGCCGCTGGCGCCGATCAGGCTGATCACGTCGCCGTTGCGGGCGTTGAGGGACACGCCCTTGAGCACCTCGTGTTCGCCATAGCGTTTGTGGATGCCTTCGACTTGCAGCTTGACGGCGGCGGTGGCGGCTTTGGCCACGGGTACATCCAGAGGGTATGCGGCCAGGGCCTGCGCGGACTGATTCATGGGTTAGCCTCGGGTAGGAACAAGAAAACGCATCCAGCGACGTTCGGCCAGTCGGAACAGGCCCACCAGTGCAAAGGACAGCAGCATGTAGAGCAGGGCGGCGATGCCAAAGGCCTGGAACGTGAGGAACGTCTCGGCATTGGCGTCGCGGGCCACCTTGAGGATGTCGGCGACGGTGGCGGTAAACGCCAGGGAAGTGGCGTGCAGCATCAGGATCATTTCATTGCTGTAGGCCGGCAATGCGCGGCGCAGGGCCGCTGGCACCACCACGAACAGGTTCAGCCGCCAGCCGTGCAGGCCGTAGGCGCGGGCCGCTTCGATTTCGCCGTGAGGAATATTGCGGATTGCCCCGGCGAAGATTTCCACGGTGTAGGCGCAGGTGTTCAGCACAAACGCCAGCAGGGTGCAGTTCAGCGCATTGCGGAAAAACTGGTTGAGCAGGGCGTTGTCCTGCACCACCTCCAGGCTGTACAGCCCGGTGTAGCAAATCAGCAGTTGGATATACAGCGGCGTACCGCGGAACAGGTAGGTGTAGACCTCCACCGGCCAGCGCAGCCAGAAGTGCTCCGAGACCCGCGCGAGCGCCAGGGGGATCGACAGGCAAAAGCCGAACACCACCGAGATGATGAACAACCACAGGGTCATGGCCACGCCGGACAACCCCGCGCCATCGCTGAACAGGTAGGCCAGGCCGTATTGCTGGAACAGTTCGATCATCGCGCCATCCCCTTGATGCCGAGGTTGTAGCGCCGTTCGAGGCGCTTGAAGATGCGGTTGGACAGGGTGGTGATCACCAGATAGACCAGGCCCGCGAGGATCAGGAAATACAACGGCTCGTTGGTGGTCTTGCCGGCGTTTTGCGCGGCCTTGACCAGATCCGACAGGCCGATGATCGACACCAGCGCGGTGGACTTGAGCAGCACCAGCCAGTTATTGCCCAGGCCCGGCAGGGCAAAGCGCATCAGTTGCGGGAACAGCACCAGATGGAAGCGCTGCCAGCGACTCAGGCCGTAGGCGGTGGCCGCTTCCAGTTGGCCGACTGGTACGCTGAGGATCGCGCCGCGGAAGTTCTCGGTGAAATACGCGCCGTAGATAAAGCCCAGGGTCACCACCCCGGCGGTAAACGGGTCGATTTCAAAGTAATCCCAGCCGGCCATTTCGCTCAGGTCGTTGAGCCACAGTTGCAGGCTGTAGAAGATCAGCAGGATCAGCACCAGGTCCGGCACGCTGCGGATCAGCGTGGTGTACAGCGTGGCCGGCACCCGTAGCCATCTGACGCTGGACAGCTTGGCACCAGCGGCGATCAGGCCCAGGACGAGGCTGAGGGCCAGGGCGAGGAACGCCAGCTTGAGCGTCATCCACGCGCCTTGGGCGAGCATGGGGCCGTAGCCTTGCAAGTTTAGGAATTCGTTCATGGAGGGAGTATCTCTGAAGGGCACAGATATCCCCCTGTGGGAGCGGGCTTGCTCGCGAAGACGGAGTGTCAGTCACTGGATGTGTGTCTGGCACATCGCCTTCGCGAGCAAGCCCGCTCCCACAGGGTCGGTGTTGGCTTACTCGTTGTAGATGTCCTGATCGCCGAAGTATTTCTTCTGGATCTGTGCGTAGGTGCCATCCGCTTGCACCGCCGCGATGCCTTTGTTGATCAGCGCGCGCAATTCCTGGTCGTTCTTGCGCAGGCCCATGGCGATGTCCAGCGGCAGGGTGGGGTCTTTGAACGCCGGGCCGGTCTTGAAGTCGGCGCCTTCCGGCTTGGACAGGAAGTTGAGTTGGGCTTCGAGCTTGTCGGTCAGGGTCGCATCAAGGCGGCCGTTCTGCAGGTCGGCGTAGTTCTGGTCCTGGGACTGATACGCCTTGATCTGCGCGCCGAGCTTGGCCAGGTGTGCACGGGCGTAGGCCTCTTGCAGCGAACCTTGCAGCACGCCGACTTGCTTGCCTTTCAACGACTCGGGGGTGTCGCCGAAGTCGGCGCTCTTGCGGGTGATCACCGAGGTCGGGCTGAGGAACAGGCGGTCAGTGAAGTCGATGATTTTTTCGCGGGCCGGGGTCACGGCCATGGACGACATGATGGCGTCGAACTTGCGCGCACGCAGGGCCGGGATCATGCCGTCGAATTCGTTGTGCACCCAGGTGCATTTGACTTCGAGCTTGGCGCAGATGGCGTTGCCCAGATCGATGTCGAAACCTTGCAGGCTGCCGTCGGCGGCCACGGATTCGAAGGGCGGGTATTCGGGGAAGACGCCGAAGCGGATTTCTTTCCACTCCTGGGCGTGGGCGGCGGTGGCGCACAGTGGCAACAGCAACGCAGCGAAGAGTGATCGCAGTGGAGTCATGGTGTAGTCCCTATATTTTGTAATTGATGTCAGGGCAGTAAATGAGTTGAAACAAATCGTTCTTGTTGGCGGAGAGAATGCTTCAAGGTGGTGCGTTTTTTGTGTCGTTTACCCCTCGCATAAAGCGCGAATTGCGCTGTTAAAACAGGCAATGCAGCGGAATCGGCTGTGACACCCGCTGAATCGGCTTTTCATCCCTTAAAAACTGGCCCGCCCTCGGTGCAAAGCGGCAGGCCAGAGCGGTCTCAGGCGCGCTTTTTCTGCTGTGCGACCGGCTGGGCCAGACGCGCAAACAGGTCTTTCGGGTCGGCCAGGTCCGGCACCAGTTCAAGGGTGCTGCCCACGTCCAGGGCTGTGGCCACATCCAGCACGTAGCGCAGCGCCGAGTAGTCTTCGATGGCAAAACCCACCGAGTCGAACAAAGTGACCTGGCGTGGGTTTTCGCGGCCAGGTTTTTGCCCGTTGATCACTTGCCACAGCTCGGTCACCGGCGAATCTTCCGGCATGTGCTGGATTTCACCTTCGATACGGCTTTGCGGCTCGTACTCGACGATCACGCGGGCACGCTCGACGATACGTCGGTCCAGCTCGGTCTTGCCGGGGCAGTCACCGCCGACGGCGTTGAGGTGCATGCCCGGTTCGATCATGTCGTCGGTCAGGATGGTCGCGTAGGCCTTGTCGGCAGTGACAGTGGTGACGATGTCCGCGCCTTTCACTGCGTCAGCCACGCTGCTGGCCAGGATCACCTTGATTGCCGGGAACGCCTTGAGGTTGGCCGCCAGCTTGGCGGTGGCCTTGGCGTCGATGTCGAACAGGCGGATTTCATTGATGCCGAGCATGGCGTGGAAGGCCAGGGCCTGGAATTCACTCTGCGAGCCGTTGCCGATCAGTGCCATGCTGCGGCTGTTGTCCCGTGCCAGGTAGCGCGCCACCAGCGCCGACGTGGCGGCGGTGCGGATCGCGGTGGTCAGGGTCATTTCCGCCAGCAGCACCGGTTTGCCAGTGTCTACATCGCCCAGGGCGCCGAAGGCCATCACGGTGAGCATGCCGGCCTGGGTGTTTTTCGGGTGGCCGTTGACGTACTTGAAGGCGTACAGCGAGGCATCCGACACCGGCATCAACTCGATCACACCGTCCGGCGAATGGTTGGCCAGGCGTGCACACTTTTCGAAGTCCTGCCAGCGCAGGTAGTCGGCGCGGATGTACTCGGCCATCTCGCTGATGCAGGTTTGCAGGCCTTTTTGCGACACCAGGTAGCTGAGGTCGTTGACGTCGATGTAACGGGTCATGGCAAGACTCCTTATTGAAATGAGGGACGGGCTGGCAGGTGCACTTCCGCCAGCATGCAGCGGGCACTGCCGCCGCCGATGCGTTCGATGTTGTCGATATTCACCACCACCGGCCGGGTGTGGCGTTCCACATGCGCACGCTGCGCCGGTTGCAGGGCACCCCAGGCGCTGGCCGACATCACCAGCAGCGGTTGGCCGTCGCGGTCGTGGACTTCGAGCATGTTGCCGGCGAAGGCTTCGAGCTGGTCAAAGTCGAGGGCGAGGATGTCCTTGCCGGTGTCGCGCAGCGAGCGTTCCAGGGCCAGGCGTTCGTCGGCATCCGGCAGGGCTTGCAGGCACACCACCGAGAGGTCGCGGCCGACGCTCATCATCACGTTGCTGTGGTAGATCGGCGCGTGGTGGCGGTCGACGGCGTGGAATACGCAGAGCTGGTAGTCGAGGCGCTCGGCGAACTGGCGCAGGGCGTCGTGATGGGTGCGCCCGGAGTGGCAGGCGTAGCTGATGCGGTGCTGACGGTCGAGCACCATGCTGCCGGTGCCTTCGAGAAAGATGTTCTGTTGTTCCAGGTGGCTGAGGTCGATGGTGCTGTTGATCGCAAAGCGTTGTTCCAGCACTTGCAGCACGCCTTTGTTGCGTTCCAGTCGGCGGTTCTGGCCTTCCATCGGGTACAGCACCAGGCTGCCGTCGGCGTGGCTGCTCCACCAGTTGTTGGGGAAGATCGAGTCGGGGGTGTGGGGCGCCGGGGTGTCCTGCACCACCAGCACTTCGACGCCGTGCTGGCGCAGGGTGTCGACATAGCCGTCGAACTCTTCCAGCGCTTTCTGCTGTGCACTCAGTGGGTCGACGGGCTGGCGTTGGAAACGGTTGTTGATCGCGGTGTCCGGGTTGAAGGCAAAGCGCGCCGGGCGAATCATCAAGACGGTGTTGGTGGTTTGCATGGGTGCACGAATCCATGAGGTTGAGCAGTGCGGCTATTTTGTGGGTTGTGCGGGATGAATCCCGGCTGAAACGAGGGGGCGGCTCAGCCGGGAAAGCTGAAAGGGGAGGTGGCGCGACCGAATCGGCTGCCGGCTGTGGAATGCAATCAAAAATGTGGGAGCGGGCTTGCTCGCGAATGCGGTGTGTCAGTAACAGATGAGCTGGCTGATCCACCGCATTCGCGAGCAAGCCCGCTCCCACATTGGTATTGTGGCGTTTGCTAAAACGCCGTCAGCCAGGAGGAATCATGCCTACCGCCGTTCGTCTCGCCCAACCCGCCGATGCCGAGGGCATCAGCCAGGTCATCCTGGCTGCCCTGCACAGCAGCAACGCGAAGGATTACCCGGCAGATGTGATCGCCCGGGTTGCGAGCAACTTCACCCCCGATGCGGTACTGGCCTTGCTGACGCGCCGGGTGGTGCTGGTGGCGGTGCAGGACGACGTCATCGTCGCCACGGCGGCGCTGGATGCCAACGTGGTGCGCTCGGTGTTCGTCAACCCGGCGCTGCAGGGGCAGGGGATTGGCCGGTTGTTGATGAGTGAGATCGAACGGCGCGCCCGAGAAGCCGGGGTGACGGTATTGAACGTGCCGTCTTCACTGACGGCCGAGCCGTTCTATACCAAGCTGGGTTTTCACACCGTGCGCGATGTCTATCACGGCAACGAGCGGACGCTGGTAATGGAAAAGACGCTGCTGTCGCGCCACCCCATCGGGCCGTATCGCGACCGCCAGCACCGGGCGCAGGTGGTGGCTTTGTGGCAGGAGGCATTTGGGTATGACACGGCGCACAACCTGCCGACCCTGGCGATCGATAAGAAGCTGGCGGTCAACGACGGGCTGTTTTTTGTGGCCACAGATCAGAAAATCGTGATCGGGACGATTCTTGCGGGCTACGACGGGCATCGCGGCTGGCTGTATTCGGTGGCGGTACACGCCGACTATCGGCGCCATGGCTTGGGTTCTTCGCTGGTGCGCCATGCGGAACAGGCGTTGACGGCGCTGGGTTGCATGAAGATCAACCTGCAGATTTCCGGCGGGAATGAGGCGGTGACGGGGTTTTATGAAACCCTGGGATATGGGGTAGAGCCGCGGGTCAGTATGGGCAAGAAGATTTTAGAAAACATCAAGGTTTCAGATGCATGACCGAAGGCAAACTGGTCATGCCGCGTACGGTTTACTTCCCAGTCCTTTTTTTGCGTTTCTTGATGGCGTAGGCGGTCATCTTGGCAAACGCATTGGCGACGGCCAAGTACAGTTTTTTGTCGTCATCATCGTAGTCCCCGTCACCGTCGGCGTCGTTAGGAGAAGAGGCCGTATCATAATCGCCGTCTTGCTTACTGGACGACGCGAAGACAGCCCAATCAAGAACCTCGTTAATGTAAGTCTCCATCACGATCTCTGTACTGCCGTCCCCTTCAAAATCCACAGCGTAAACACGTAGTTCGTACTTGGCCATGTGTAACTCCTCGTTTTATCAACTAGAGAGTTGCAAATTAGGCTCGATGATTTTTAGCGTCTACTGTCAGATCTCACAGGTGTTCAGGCGTCCAGTGATCCAGGGAAATGAAAAGGCCCATTTACCTTCAGCAGTAAATGGGCCTTTTGGAGCAGCAGGATCAGGTCATTTTCAGACCTTGACGATCCAACCCTCTGGCGCCTCAACATCGCCGGTCTGCACGCCGGTCAGCTCTTTGTAGAGTTTCTGGGTGATCGGACCCACTTCAGTCTCGCTGTGGAACACATGCAGCTTGCCGTTGTACTGGATACCACCGATCGGCGAGATCACCGCTGCGGTACCACAGGCGCCGGCTTCCTTGAACTGGTCCAGCTTGTCGATGAACACTTCGCCCTCGACCACTTCCAGGCCCAGGCGGGTCTTGGCCAGTTCGATCAGCGACAGGCGGGTGATGCCTGGCAGTACCGAAGGCGACTTCGGCGTGATGAACTTATTGTCGTGGGTGATCCCGAAGAAGTTGGCCGAACCGACTTCCTCGATTTTCGAGTGGGTCATCGGGTCCAGGTAGATCGCGTCGGCGAAACCGGCTTTCTTCGCTTCCGAACCTGGCATCAGGCTGGCGGCGTAGTTGCCACCGACCTTGGCGGCACCGGTGCCTTGTGGCGCGGCGCGGTCGAAGGTGGAAATCTGGAAGTTGTGGGGCACCAGGCCGCCTTTGAAATAGGCGCCGACCGGGATGCAGAACACCGAGAAGATGAACTCCGGCGCGGTGCGCACGCCGATGTTGTCACCGGTGCCGATCACGAACGGGCGCAGGTACAGCGCGCCGCCGCTGCCGTACGGCGGGATGAACCGCTCGTTGGCCGCGACCACTTGTTTGCAGGCGTCGATGAACACGTCGGTCGGCACATGCGGCATCAGCAGGCGGGCGCAGCTGCGTTGCATACGGGCGGCGTTCTGGTCCGGGCGGAACAGGTTGATCGAACCGTCCTTGCAGCGGTAGGCCTTGAGACCTTCGAAGCACTGCTGGCCATAGTGCAGGGCAGTGGAGCCCTCGCTGATGTGCAGCACGTTGTCGTCGGTCAGGGTGCCTTCTTGCCATTCGCCGTTTTTCCAGACCTGGAGAAACCGCTTGTCGGTCTTGATGTAGTCAAAACCCAGCTTGTCCCAATTGATGCTTTCGTTACCCATGACACCCTCTATCTTTGGTCAAGTCGGTTTTTTTCTGAATGGGCGCAACAATACTTCATTCTTGGCTTGGTGTGGGAGCGGGCTTGCTCGCGAATGCGGTGTGTCAGTCAGCAGATTTATTGACTGATCCACCGCATTCGCGAGCAAGCCCGCTCCCACAGGGGGTTGCGGTTCTACAGGTGCAACGCGTGCCCCAAGGCTCTCAAAGCCGTTTCCTGCACGGCCTCGCCCAGGGTCGGGTGGGCATGGATCGTGCCCGCCACATCCTCCAGGCGCGCGCCCATTTCCAGGCTCAGGCCAAAGGCGGTGGACAGCTCGGACACGCCGACGCCAACCGCTTGCCAGCCGACGATCAGGTGGTTATCGCGACGTGCCACCACCCGCACGAAGCCGGTTTTCGACTCCAGGGTCATCGCCCGGCCATTGGCGGCGAAGGGGAAGCTCGACACGATGCAGTCCAGGCCTGCGGCCTTGGCTTCATCCGGGGTCTTGCCGACCACCACCAGTTCCGGGTCGGTAAAACACACCGCCGGGATCGCTGCCGGGGTGAACTCGCGATGCTTGCCGCTGATCAGTTCGGCGACCATTTCGCCCTGGGCCATGGCCCGGTGCGCCAGCATCGGCTCGCCGCTTACATCACCGATGGCCCACACGTTGCGCATGCTGGTCTGGCAGTGCTGGTCGATCTTGATCGCGGCGCCGTTCATCTCCAGGTCCAGCGCCTCAAGGTTCCAGCCCTGAGTGTTGGGTTTGCGACCAACGGCGACCAGCACCTGATCGGTGCCCAGTGACAAGGTCTCGCCGTTCGGGTCACGCACTTGCAGGCGGCCGTCGGCAAACCCGGTGACGCTGTGCTTGAGGTACAGCTTCATCCCCAGTTGCTTGAGGGATTCGTTTACCGGCGCCGTCAGCTCGGCGTCATAGGCCGGCAGGACACGATCCTGCGCCTCGACCACACTGACCTCGGCACCAAGCTTGCGGTAGGCAATCCCCAGTTCCAGGCCGATGTAACCGCCACCCACCACGATCAGCCGCTTGGGCACGCGGGTCGGTGCCAGGGCTTCGGTGGACGAGATGATCGGCCCGCCAATCGGCAGCATCGGCAGGTTGACGCTTTTCGAGCCGGTGGCCAGCAGCAGGTGTTCGCAGCGGATGCGCTGGTCGCCGACATCGACGGTCTTGCCGTCGACCACGCTGGCCCAGCCGTGGATCACCTGCACTTTGTGTTTTTTGAGCAGTGCGGCAACGCCGGTGGTCAGGCGGTCAACAATGCCGTCCTTCCATGCCACGCTTTTGCGGATGTCCAACGTCGGCACATCCACATCGATACCCAGGGGCGAACCTTGGCTGAGGTGCACGGTTTGCTGGAATTGCTCGGCCACATGGATCAAGGCCTTGGACGGGATGCAGCCGATATTCAGGCAAGTCCCCCCCAGCGCCTGGCCTTCTACCAGGATGGTCGGGATGCCCAGTTGGCCGGCGCGAATCGCCGCCACATAACCGCCGGGGCCGCCGCCGATAATCAGCAGCGTCGTGTTCAACGTTTGCATGACTTACTCCAAAAACAGGCTGGCGGGTTGTTCGAGCAGGCCGCGAATGGCCTGGATGAATTGCGCCGCGTCCATGCCATCGACCACGCGATGATCGAAGGAGCTGGAGAGGTTCATCATTTTGCGCACCACGATCTGGCCCTTGATCACCATCGGCCGCTCGACGATTCGGTTGACGCCGACGATGGCCACTTCCGGCAGGTTCAGCACCGGCGTGCTGACGATGCCGCCCAACGCGCCCAGGCTGGTCAGGGTGATCGTCGAGCCGGACAGCTCGTCACGGCTGGCCTTGCCATTGCGCGCGGCGGTGGCCAAACGCGCGATCTCCTCGGCGTTGCCCCACAGGCTGCGGGCTTCAGCGTGACGCACCACCGGCACCATCAGGCCGACGTCGCTCTGGGTGGCGACGCCCACATGCACTGCGCCGAGGCGGGTGATGACCTGGGCTTCGTCGTCGTAACGCGCGTTGATCTGCGGGAAATCGCGCAGCGCAACAACCATGGCACGCACGATGAATGGCAGCAGGGTCAGCTTGCCGCGTGTGGCGCCGTGTTTTTCGTTGAGGTGCACACGCAGCTCGTCGAGGGCGGTCACGTCGATTTCTTCCACGTAGCTGAAATGCGCGGCGCGGCGAGTAGCGTCCTGCATGCGCTGGGCGATCTTGCGGCGCATGCCGATCACCGGGATCTGCTCTTCGCTGTTGCGTTCGGCATAAGGGTTGGCGGTGGCTGAAGCCTTCGCTGTGCCTTGTTGCAGGTAGGCGTCGAGGTCTTCGTGCAGGATTCGCCCGGCCGGGCCCGTGCCCTGGACCAGGCGCAACTGAATCCCGGCGTCCAATGCGTGCTTGCGCACGGCCGGGGAGGCCAGGGGACGTTCGTCGGCTGCACGGCAAACAGGTGCCGGCGCGGGTTTGCTGACAACGGCAGCCGGCGCGGGCTTGGCTTCTACCACAGGTGCCACGGGCGCCGCTTTGGGCGCCTCCTTTATCACTGGCGCGTCCTTGGCATTGCCCGCGCCTTCCACTTCAATGCTGATCAAGATACTGCCCACGGCCATGACTTCACCCGGCTCGCCGCCGAGGGCGATCACCTTGCCGTGCACCGGCGAGGGAATATCCACCATCGCCTTGTCGGTCATCACATCCGCCAGCACCTGGTCTTCAACCACCATGTCGCCGACTTTCACATGCCACACCGACAGTTCAACTTCCGCGATGCCTTCGCCAATGTCCGGCATCTTGATTACGTGCGTGCCCATTCAGACCTCCATGACCCGTTTCAACGCCGCGCCCACACGGGACGGCCCTGGGAAATACGCCCACTCTTGCGCGTGCGGGTAGGGGGTGTCCCAGCCGGTGACGCGTTCGATCGGCGCTTCCAGGTGGTGGAAGCAATGCTCTTGCACCAGCGCCACCAGCTCGGCGCCAAAGCCGCAGGTGCGGGTGGCTTCGTGCACCACCACGCAACGGCCGGTCTTTTTCACCGACTTGACGATGGTCTCCAGGTCCAGCGGCCACAGGCTGCGCAGGTCGATGACTTCGGCGTCGATGCCGGTTTCTTCGGCGGCGACTTGCGACACGTACACGGTGGTGCCGTAGGTCAGCACGGTCACGGCGGAACCCGGACGCACGATGGCGGCCACGTCCAGCGGCACGGTGTAGTAACCGTCCGGCACTTGCGCTTGCGGGTGTTTCGACCACGGCGTCACCGGACGGTCGTGGTGGCCGTCGAACGGGCCGTTGTACAGGCGCTTGGGCTCGAGGAAGATCACCGGGTCGTCGTTTTCGATCGAGGCGATCAGCAGGCCCTTGGCGTCATAGGGGTTGGACGGCATCACCGTGCGCAGGCCGCAGACCTGGGTGAACACCGCTTCGATGCTCTGGCTGTGGGTCTGGCCGCCGTAGATGCCGCCGCCGCAGGGCATGCGCATGGTCAGCGGCGCGGTGAACTGCCCGGCCGAGCGATAACGCAGGCGCGCGGCCTCGGAGATGATCTGGTCGGTGGCGGGATAGACGTAGTCGGCGAACTGGATCTCGGCCACCGGGCGCAGGCCGTAGGCGCCCATGCCCACTGCGACGCCGATGATGCCGCTTTCGGAGATCGGTGCGTCAAACACCCGCGAGCTGCCGTACTTGCCCTGCAAACCTTCGGTGCAACGGAACACGCCACCGAAGTAACCGACGTCCTGGCCGAACACCACCACGTTGTCGTCACGTTCGAGCATCACATCCATGGCCGAGCGCAGCGCCTGGATCATGGTCATGGTGGTGCTGGTCATCGCGGTTTCCACTTCGATACTGTTGTTGTGATCGTTCATGTCAGACCCCCAACTCTTGACGCTGGCGCTTCAAGTGCTCCGGCATCTCTTTATAGACGTCTTCGAACATGGTCGCGGCGCTTGGAATCTGGCCGCCGGCGAGGGTGCCGTACTGTTCGGCTTCTTTTTGCGCGGCGATGACTTCGGCTTCCAGCTGCGCGCTGACCGCGGTGTGTTCCTCTTCGGACCACTGGCCAATCTTGATCAGGTGCTGCTTGAGGCGGGCAATCGGGTCGCCGAGGGGGAAGTGGCTCCAGTCGTCGGCCGGGCGGTATTTGGACGGATCATCCGAGGTGGAGTGCGGACCGGCGCGGTAGGTGACCCACTCGATCAGCGTCGGCCCCAGGTTGCGCCGCGCCCGTTCGGCGGCCCAGGCGGAGGCGGCGTACACCGCGATGAAGTCGTTGCCGTCCACGCGCAGGGAGGCGATGCCGCAACCGACGCCGCGTCCGGCGAAGGTGGTGGCTTCACCGCCAGCAATCGCCTGGAAGGTGGAGATGGCCCACTGGTTGTTGACCACGTTGAGGATCACCGGCGCGCGGTACACGTGGGCGAAGGTGAGGGCGGTGTGGAAGTCGGATTCGGCGGTGGCGCCGTCGCCAATCCAGGCGGACGCAATCTTGGTGTCGCCCTTGATGGCCGAGGCCATGCCCCAGCCCACGCCCTGTACGAATTGGGTAGCGAGGTTGCCGGAAATGGTGAAGAAACCGGATTCCTTGACCGAGTACATGATCGGCAACTGGCGGCCCTTGAGCGGATCGCGCTCGTTGGACAGCAGTTGGCAGATCAGGTCCACCAGCGGCACTTCGCGGGCCATCAGGATGCTTTGCTGGCGGTAGGTGGGGAAGCACATGTCGTCGATGTTCAAGGCCAGGGCCTGGGCGCTGCCGATGGCTTCTTCGCCAAGGCTCTGCATGTAGAACGACATTTTTTTCTGACGCTGGGCGACCACCATGCGGTTGTCGAAGATGCGCGTCTTGAGCATGGCGCGCATGCCTTTGCGCAGGATCTCCACTGGCACGCCTTCGGCCCACGGGCCGAGGGCCTGGCCCTGGTCGTCGAGCACGCGGATCAGGCCCTTGGCCAGGTCGGCGGTGTCGGCGGGTTCTACGTCGATGGCGGGTTTGCGCACGGTGCCGGCGTCGGTCAGGCGCAGGTACGTGAAGTCGGTCTTGCAGCCTGGGCGGCCCGAGGGTTCGGGAACGTGCAGGCGCAGTGGTTCGTACTGCTGGGTCATGGCTTTCTACGCTCTATCTTGTGAATTTCTTGTAGTGGGCGCGCTAGCTGACAGTCAGACCCCGGGTAGGGGAAATCTTGTCCTACAACAATCATAGGCGGGGCGTGGGAGAATATTTATCTGTGTTTCGTTGCGCTCGCGATCATTTGCGGATAAAAAAACTGCATAAACATAATAAACAGGTGATTTTGTCTCATGCGTAAACTGGACCGTACCGATATCGGCATTCTCAACGCCTTGCAGGAGAACGCCCGCATCACCAACGCCGACCTGGCCCGCTCGGTCAACCTGTCGCCCACGCCGTGTTTCAACCGGGTCAAGGCGATGGAAGAGTTGGGCTTGATCCGCGAGCAGGTCACTCTGCTGGACCCGGATTTGTTGGGGCTGCACGTGAATGTGTTTATTCATGTGAGCCTGGAGAAGCAGAACGAACTGGCGTTGCAGCAGTTTGAAGGCGCGATCTCGGATCGGCCGGAAGTGATGGAGTGCTACCTGATGGCGGGTGACCCGGATTATCTGATCCGCGTGCTGGTACCGACGATCCAGTCACTGGAGCGCTTCATGATGGACTTTTTGACCAAAGTGCCGGGTGTGGCGAATATCCGCTCCAGTTTTGCCCTTAAACAAGTGCGTTATAAAACTGCGCTGCCGTTACCGCGCGATGGCCTGATGGTGTGAATATCGGCACAAGGCGGTCGCATTTAATCTGATGTTTAGCTAAGCAATGATATGGGTCATTTTTATTCGCGCTAATTAATAAAAAATTGCATGACGGCTCACGCTTTTTTCACATACTTTTAAACAAAGTTAAACCTGTCAGGTCGTGTCCCATGCGACCAAGGGGAAGGGTGAGCCACGATGTCCATGAGATCCTTGAAGTTGAACTTTCGTACCACATTGTGCTTCGGTGTGGTTTGTCTCCTGCTGTTAATACAGGGCGCGATGACGCTGATAAAAGTCGATAAGGTTTATTCATCGACGGTTGAAATCGAAAGTAACTGGCTGCCCAGTATTCGCCTGGCGGGCCAGATAGATTCCACGTTCTACAAACTTCGCCTGGATCTGCGTCGTTACGCCATGGAGTTCCCTGACAAGGACCCGGCCTCCCTGGAAAAACTCAAGGCTGTTCGCGCCGAAGTACTGCAGATTGCCGAAAGCTATGCGCCGATGGTGTCGAGCCCCGAGGAGCAAGCCAAGTACAACGACGCACTCAGCGAGATCAAGCATTACAGCCAGAAAATGGATGAATTCCTCGCGCTAGCCGCCACGTTTTCCCCGGAACAAATGTCGGTGTACCTGCGCGACGTCAACGGCCCTATCGCCCGTGAAGTGCAGGGCTCCATCAATGACCTGATTGTGCTCAATGAGCAGGGGTCCAAGGCGGCCGTGCAAGTCGCGGCGAGCGAACACGATGCGGCCCGCTTGTTCACTTGGGTGCTGATGGCCAGCTCGGTATTGATCGCGGTGGTCGTCGCACGGTTGTTTGCCGGCAGCATCATTGGCCCGGTGCGTGAGCTGATGATCGCGACCGGCAAAATCGCCGACGGTGATTTGCGCGTGGCGATTGCCATCAACGGCAAGGACGAACTGACCGAGCTACAACGCTCGACTGCCACCATGCAAATGAACCTGAAAAGCACCTTGCAGCATATCTCGGAGGCATCCGGGCAGTTGGCTTCGGCTGCGGAAGAAATGAGTGCAATCACCCGTGAATCCACCGCTGGCATCGAGCGCCAAAGCATGGAGACCGACCAGGCGGCGACGGCGGTCAACGAGATGACGGCGGCAGTGGAGGAGGTCGCGAGGAATGCGGTTTCCGCTTCCCAGTCGACCCAGGATTCCCAGCGCTCGGCAAGCGTAGGCCAGGAGCGCGTGACGCAAACCATCGCCTCGATCGAAAAACTCAGTGCCACGGTGCAGCAGACCGGCGTGGAAGTCGAAGGCCTGGCCAAGCAGGCTCAGGACATCGCCCGGGTGGTCGAAGTGATTCGCTCCATCGCCGAGCAGACCAACCTGCTCGCCTTGAACGCGGCGATTGAGGCGGCAAGGGCCGGCGAGCAGGGCCGGGGCTTTGCGGTAGTGGCCGACGAAGTGCGGGCGCTGGCCCACAGAACGCAAACGTCGACCCAGGAAATCGAACAGATGATTGCGAAAATCCAGGCCTGTTCGAGCGAGGCGGTGGCGTCCATGGTCCTCAATCGCAATGAAGCGGTGGATTCGCTGAAGGTCGCCCATGAAGCCGGCGTGGCCATTACCCAGATCACCCAGGCCATTACCGACATCAACGAGCGCAACCTGATGATTGCGACGGCCTCGGAAGAGCAGGCCCATGTTGCCCGGTCCGTCGATCAGAACCTGATCAGCATCCGCGACCTGTCCATCCAGAGTTCGTCGGCGGCCGGGCAAACGTCGGTGGCCAGTCAGGAACTGTCCCGACTCGCCGTGGACCTCAAGCAGATCGTCGCGAAGTTCGCCGTGAGTTGATCGTGTAGCGGGTCAGGCCTTGGGGGGGGGTGATAGATGCTCAAATGCATTGCGTGTTCTCAGGTCTGCCTGGGCATGTACCTTCATAAACTGGATGGCCCGTGGATCGGCCACGGGTTCTGGAAGAGCAGCTTTTTATTGGACCGCGAAGACGACCTGCAGCGTTTGTTGACGTCGCAGGTCCAGCGGGTCTGGATAGACACTGCAAAAGGCTGCGACACGCCGCCGCCCGCCCAACCGGCCCAGGTCACGCTCAGCAGCCCGGTCAAAACGCGCCCGGTGGAACCGACTCCGGCAGAGACAAAGGCGGAGGTCGCGCGCGCAGTGAGGGTGTGTGCGGTCGCCAAACGTGCGGTGGTCAGTATGTTCAGCGACCTGCGCATGGGGCGGGCGGTGGATGTGCATCATGTGGCCGGCCTGGTGGAAGAGATTTCGCAGTCCATGCTGCGCCATCCCCATGCCTTGCTCAGCCTGGTGCGGCTGAAAAAGGCCGACGAATACACCTACATGCATTCCGTCGCGGTCAGTGGCTTGATGATCGCGCTGGCACGGCAGTTGGATCTCTCTGCGCAGCTGGTCCAGGAAGCCGGGCTGGCGGGGTTGTTTCATGATGTGGGGAAAATGATGATTCCCGAGGCGATTTTGAACAAGCCGGCCGGGCTTACCGAGGTGGAGTTTCACACCGTCCGCCAGCACCCGGTGGAAGGCGCCCGGTTGCTGCGTCTGTGCCCGCAGATCAGTGCCTTGGTGCTGGATGTGTGCCTGCATCACCACGAAAAATCTGACGGCAGCGGTTATCCCAGTGGCTTGGTGCAAGAGCAGATCAGCCTGTTCGCCCAGATGGGGGCGGTATGCGACGTCTACGATGCGATCACCTCGGAGCGCCCTTACAAGCGCGGCTGGGGGCCCGCCGACGCGATCCGGAAAATGGCGGAGTGGAAAGGTCATTTCGATGATCAGGTGTTCCAGGCGTTTGTGCGCTGCGTGGGGATTTATCCCGTCGGCGCCTTGGTGCGCCTGGAGAGTGGGCGCATTGGCGTGGTGGTCGAACAAAGCCCGAAATCGCTGCTCACCCCCAGGGTCAAGGTGTTTTTCTCTGCACGGTCACGCTTGCCGATTCCCCAGGTCGTGGTGAACCTGGCCGAACAAAGCGACAAGATTGTCGGCCGGGAAAATGCCGAAGAGTGGGGCTTCAAGCACGTCGACGAACTGTGGTCGGGGCTTGCCCCCTCCAAGTCGTCGTACTTTGAGTGACATCGATTCAGAGCTGGTTGAGCGGAATCTTCAGATACACCACCCCATTGTCTTCCGCCGGCGGCATATTCCCCGCCCGTACATTCACCTGGATCGCCGGCAGCAGTAGGGTCGGCATGCCCAGGCCCGCATCGCGTTGGGTGCGCATCGCCACAAACTGCGCCTCATCCACCCCGTCATGCACATGAATATTCCCAGCCCGTTGTTCCGCCACGGTCGTCAGGCATTTCGCCGCGCGGCCCTGCGGTGGGTAGTCATGACAGACGTACAGTTCAGTTTCCAAGGGAAAGCTCAGCAACTTGCGCATCGACCCATACAACTGCCGCGCATCGCCGCCGGGAAAGTCGCAGCGGGCGGTGCCGACGTCGGGCATGAATAGCGTGTCGCCCACCAGGATCAGCCGGCCATCGATCAGGTAGGCCATGTCCGCCGGCGTATGCCCCGGCACGTGCAGGGCCTGGGCCGTGAGGTTGCCGATATGAAACACCTCATCCGGCGCAAACAGATGATCGAACTGCGAGCCATCGGCGCGAAACTCCGGCTCCAGGTTGAACAGGTTCTTGAACACACCCTGCACGGTGCTGATGCACTGGCCGATGGCTATCTTGCCGCCCAGGGTGCGCCGCAGGTAAGGCGCGGCGGACAGGTGGTCGGCGTGGGCGTGGGTTTCCAGCAGCCATTGCACGTGCAAGCCCTGCTCGCGCACGAAGGCGATGACCTTGTCGGCCTGGGTGGTATCGGTACGCCCCGATGCTGGGTCGTAATTGAGTACTGAGTCGACGATGGCACACGGGCTGCCGTGGTGTTCATAGACGACGTAGGTGTAGGTCGACGATGCCTCGTCCAGAAAGGCTTGAATCAACGCTGGCATGGCGGCTGTCCCCGGTGGAGAAAAAAGTGGTTACAATCAGTTTACGTTTTCACATAATGTTTTGAGCTTAAGTGACGCAAAGGACCCGAGGCAAATGGAATCTACTCTGAGTGAAGGCGAAGTCGCCCAGTTGCGCGCATCGGCGTCCAAGGCCTGTTCATTGCTCAAGGCGCTGGCCAATGAGGACCGCCTGCTGATCCTCTGCCAGTTGACCCAGGGCGAACGCAATGTCGGCGAGTTGGAAACCATGACCGGCGTGCGTCAGCCCACACTGTCGCAACAGTTGGGCATCCTGCGTGATGAAGGGTTGGTCGCCACCCGCCGCGAAGGCAAGTACATCTACTACGGGCTGGCCAGTCACGAAGTGATCCAAGTGATGAAGACCCTGTCCGGCCTGTACTGCGGCGCGGTCATCAAAAGTTGGGCGTGACGCCATCCGGCAGCGCCCCTTGTGTGCATTGAATAAAAAAAGGCAATAGACCATGACCGACCAACACTGGGGACCGACCATCAGTGGCGATATCGTAGTCATCGGCGGCGGCTCGGCAGGCATCGGCCTGCTGGCCAGCCTGCTCAAGCGCGACCCCCACCTGAACATCACCCTGATCGAACCCAACGATTATCACTGCTACCAACCCGCCTGGACCCTGGTGGGCGGCGGTGCCTACGACGTGCGCAAGACCCGCCGGCCCCTGGCCGATGTGTTGCCCAATGGCGTTGCCTGGATTCAGGCTGCCGTCAGTGAACTGCTGCCAAACGAGCGCACCCTGGTCCTCGACAGCGGCCAGCGCGTCAGCTGGCAAAACTTGATCGTGTGCCCCGGCCTGCGCCTGGCCTGGGAGCAAATCGAAGGGTTGCAAGCGACCCTCGGGCACAACGGCGTCACGTCCAACTACAGCTACGAACACGCGGCCTACACCTGGCAACTGGTGCAGCAACTCAAGGGCGGCAAGGCGATCTTTACCCAGCCCGCCATGCCGATCAAATGCGCCGGCGCGCCGCAGAAGGCCATGTACCTGTCCTGTGATCACTGGCTCAGGCAGGGCGACCTGAACAACATCGACGTCGAATTCAACCTCGCCGGCATGGCGCTGTTCGGCGTGCCGACGTTCGTGCCGCCGCTGATGAAGTACGTGGAGAAATACAACGCCCGCCTGACCTTCAGGTCCAACCTGATCAAGGTCGACGGGCCGGCCCGCAAAGCCTGGTTCGAGGTGCACGACGCTGACGGCACCGTCACGGTGGAAGAACGATTCTTCGACCTGTTGCACGTGGTCCCGCCCCAAGTCGCCCCGGATTTTATCCGCCAAAGCCCGCTGGCCGACGCCGCCGGCTGGTGCGAAGTGCACCCCCACAGCCTGCAACACCTGCGTTACCCGCATATCTTCGGCCTCGGTGACGTGTGCTCCACCAGCAACGCCAAGACTGCTGCGGCGGTGCGCAAGCAGATCGTGGTGGTGGCCGAGAACCTGCTGGCCCTGCGTCAACAGGCGCCGCTGCCGCTCAAGTACGACGGCTATGGTTCGTGCCCGTTGACGGTGGAGAAGGGCAAGGTGGTGCTCGCCGAGTTCGGCTACGGCGGCAAGCTGTTGCCGACCTTTGCCCTGGACCCGACCCGTGCACGCCGTTCGATGTGGTTGCTCAAGGCCACGTTGCTGCCGTGGTTCTACTGGAACGGCATGCTCAAGGGCCGTGAATGGCTGACCCGTCTGAGCAAGGTGGACTGAATGCTGCTCGCCACGGTGTTGGGATTATTGATGGGCCTGGTCATGGGCCTGACCGGCGCGGGCGGCGGCATCCTCGGGGTGCCGGCGCTGGTACTGGGGTTGGGCCTGAGCATGACCCAGGCCGCGCCGGTGTCGTTGCTCGCGGTGGGCGCGGCGGCGGCGGTGGGGGCGATCGACGGTTTGCGCCACGGCCTGGTGCGCTACCGCGCCGCGCTGCTGATCGCCTTGTTGGGCGCGTTGTTTTCGCCGGTGGGTGTGTTCCTCGCCCATCAACTGCCGGAAGCCGTGCTGATGGGCCTGTTCAGCGCACTGATGGTGCTGGTGGCCTGGCGCATGTTGCAGCGCGAAAAAACCGAGGCCGGGCCGAGTGATCACGGCACCGCGTCCTGGGGCCAGAAAAACTGCATGCTCAACCAGCAGACCGGACGCCTGGCCTGGACCGCCAAATGCAGTGCGACCCTGGCGGCGTTGGGCGCGGTGACCGGCGCTGTCTCCGGGCTGCTCGGCGTCGGTGGCGGCTTCCTGATCGTGCCCGCGTTCAAGCAGCTCACCGATGTACAGATGCGCGGCATCGTCGCCACCTCGTTGATGGTGATCAGCCTGATCTCGTTGATCGGCGTGGCGGGCTCATTCCATGCCGGGGTGCGGATCGAATCGGTGGGCTGGGTGTTTATCGGCGCGAGCATCGTCGGCATGCTCGCCGGCCGGCGCCTGTGCTCGGTGATTGCTGCGCGCACCTTGCAGGTCGGGTTTGCCGGCCTCTGTGTACTGGTGGCGGTCGGCATGTTGATCAAGGCCGGTCTTACGCACTAAGTGCCGGGCCTGGCTTACGCCGAACTTGCCGGGCACCCGCGGCCCGCCCAAAGCACCCGCAAACCAAGGCCAAGGCAGCGTAGGCCGTGGCTTGCGGGGTTTCGATAATCGCCTCCGACATCAAGTCCCCGTTGCGGAGCGCGCCATGCATAACAATAAGAATGTCCCCCTGCGTCTGTTGCCTGCCTTCATCGTTGGCCTCGGCCTGAGCCCATTGGCCAACGCCGAAATCATGCTGTACGACAAGGACGAAACCACCTTTTCCACCGACGGCTACATCAACGCCTTCTACGTCAACAGCGACGTCGACCGCGCGGGTGACAAGTACGACCGCCGCCAGGCCCGCGTGAAGATGGGCTTCTTGCCCAACTACCTGGGCTTCAACATGAGCAAGCAGGTCGACGACCTCAAGCTCGGCGCCCGCGCTTCGTTCTGGGTGACCATCAACGACAGCGAAACCAACGGCACCGACACCGCCATCGACGTGCGCCAGTTCTACGGCACCGTGGCCAACCCGGAGTGGGGCGAAGTGCTGATCGGCAAGGACTTCGGCCTGTTCGCCCGCTCCAACATCCTGCTCGATGAGTTGCTCGCCGGTTACGGCCAGGTCAGCGACAGCCTCGGCCTGGTGGACGGCGGTGGCGTGTCGTTCGGCAACATCGGCAGTGGCTACCCGTACCCGTTCCCGAGCTCGCAGATCACCTACCGCACCCCGGTGATGGACGGCCTGCGCGTCGCCGTCGGCATCCTCGACCCGGTCGACACCAACGACAGCAGTGCCCTGGGCAAGGCCTACCAGAAGAACCCGCGCACCGAGAGCGAGATCACCTACCAGTTCGACGTCGGCGGCGCGAAGATCTACAGCTGGCTCAACGGCAGCTACCAGACTTCCGACAACACCGACTCCAACGTCGCCAGCGTCACCTCCAAGGGCCTTGGCTACGGCGTGCAGGCGAAGATGGGCGGCTTGTCGCTGACCGGCTCGGGGTTCCAGGCCAAGGGCATCAACCCGTTCTTCACCAACAACGCCGGGGAGGCGACGTTGCGTAATGTCGACAGCAACGGCTACCTGGTGCAGGGCTCGTACAAACTGGGCAAGAACCGCCTGGCGCTGTCCTATGGCAAGACCAAGGACGACGGCAACGGCGTGGTCGGCAGCGGCGCGGATTATGAAACCCGTGGGATTGCGCTGTTCCATGATGTGAACGCCAATTTGAAGCTGGTGGCGGAATACAACCAGTTCCAGATCAAGGGGCATGACACCAATGCGCAGAATGAAGACACCGATACCTTCGCCGTAGGTGCTGTCTTGACTTGGTAACGCAGTCATAAATGTGGGAGCGGGCTTGCTCGCGAAGACGGAGTGTCAGTCAACAGATTCATTGGCTGATCCACCGCTTTCGCGAGCAAGCCCGCTCCCACATTTTAGTCTCCAGTGTTTATCAGAGTCTCATCCCAACGCATCCCCCCACCCAGTACCCAAGTAGCATAGGGCCCACCCCTCGGCCTTCGTACACTGACGCCTTAGAGGGGGAACCAACGATGCACAACAGTGAAGGCGTAGTCAGTGCCATGTCCCAGGCCACCGATGCCGGGCAGGCCGCCGAAGAGTTGGCCCGGCAGTTGCTGCACCCGTACCTGGGTTTTGTGCTGTTTTTCTGCTCTGCGTCCTATGACCTGCAGGCCCTTGGCCAAGCGCTGCAACAATGCTTCGGCAAGGTGCGCGTGGTCGGCTGCACCAGTGCCGGCGAGATCACACCCCAGGGTTACGGACGCAATTGCATCACCGCGATGGGCTTCAACCACGCGCACTTTTCCATCGCCACCGAGCTGATCGATCAAGTCGAGCACTTCAGCCTGATCGGTGCCCAGGACATGGTCGAACGCCTGGTCGGCGGCTGTCGCAGCAACACCCTGGCGCCGATCAAGGGCAACACCTTCGCGCTGACCTTGCTCGACGGGCTGTCGAGCCGGGAAGAAATGGTCCTCGCCGCCCTCAGCGCGGCCCTGGGCGACATCCCGCACTTCGGCGGTTCGGCCGGCGACGACAACTTCCTCACCCACACCCACGTGTACTTCAATGGTGTGTTCCACAGCGGCGCGGCGGTGGTGGTGCTGGTCAATACCTGGCTGGATTTCGAGGTGTTCACCACCCACCATATCCTGCCGCGCACCGAAAAGCTGGTGGTGACCGGCGCCGACAGCCCGTCACGCCGGGTGTTCGAACTCAACGCCGAACCGGCCGCCGAAGAATACGCCAGGCACATCGGCGTAGCCGTGGCCGACCTCGACCACCGCGTCTTCGCCGCTCACCCGTTGGCAGTGCGTATCCACGACCAGTACTACGTGCGCGCTATCCAGCAAGTGCACGAAGACCTCAGCCTGAGTTTCTACTGTGCGGTGGAAAACGGCATCGTGCTCACCGTGATGCGGCCCGGGCCGATCCTGCCGAACCTGCAAAGCCTGTTCGACGGCTTGCACGCGCGCCTCGGCGACCTGCTGCTGACCATCGGCTGCGACTGCTTCCTGCGCCGCATGGAGTTGGAAGACAACGGCGACCTCGAACACATCGGCAATTACCTGCGCGAGAGACGGGTGCTGGGCTTCAATACCTACGGAGAACAGTTCAATGGCATGCACATCAACCAGACCTTCACCGGGGTCGCCATTGCCCGTGGCCGACGCTGAACTGCGCGCCCAGGTCGCCCAGCTGCAACAGGCCAATCACAAATTGGCGCGGATCAACGCGGCGCTGATCGAGCGTATCGAATCCGGCATGACCCAGGGCAACAACCCGTACACCACGTTCCAGCATTCGGTGGTGCTTGCCGAACAGGTGCGCGAACGCACCGACGCGCTGAACCAGGCGATGGCCGAACTCAAGGCCAGCAACCACCTGCTGATCAACGCGCGGCTGCGCGCCGAAACCCTGCGCGGCGAGCAGGCCGCGGCGCAAAAAGCCCAGGAAAGTGAACGCTGGATTCGTCTGATCACCGACAACGTGCCGGCGCTGATCGGCTACCTCAACGCCGACCTGGTCTACGAGTTCACCAACAAAGTCTACGAAGAATGGTACTGCTGGCCGCGCGGCATGATGCTCGGCCAGAGCCTGCGCGAAGTGCACAGCGAGCAGCACTGCCAGCGCCTCGACGCTTACGTCGCCCGCGCCCTGGCGGGTGAGAGCGTGACGTTCGAATTCGCCGAAACCAACATCAACAACCAGGAGCGCTACATGCTGCGCTCCTACGTGCCCAACCTGCTCGCCAGTGGCGAGGTGGTGGGGATCTTCGTGCTGATCCGCGACATTACCGAGCGCCGCCGCACCGCCGAGGCCCTGCACCAGGCCTATCAACACCTGGAGCAGCGCGTGGCCCAGCGCACCTCGGAACTGACTGCGCTCAACGATCAGTTGTTGCAGGAAATCGACGAGCGCCGACGCATGGAAACCCGCCTGCGCGAAGCCAAGCAAGAGGCGGAAAAGGCCAACCTGTCGAAAACCAAGTTCCTCGCCGCCGTCAGCCATGACTTGCTGCAACCGCTCAACGCCGCACGCCTGTTTACCAGCGCACTGCTGGAGCGCCCCAGCGAAACCCTGGTGCGCAACGTGAGCAACTCCCTGGAAGACGTGGAAAACCTGCTGGGCACCCTGGTGGATATTTCCAAGCTCGACGCCGGGGTGATCAAGGCCGACATGGCGCCGTTCGCCCTCAGCGAACTGCTGGAAAACCTCGCCGCCGAATACACCGAACTGGCCCGCGCCGAAGGTCTGGAGCTGCACTTTGTCGGCTGCTCGGCGCTGGTGCGCAGCGACATCCAGCTGCTCGCACGAATCCTGCGCAACCTGCTCAGCAACGCGCTGCGCTACACCTACCAGGGCCGTGTGGTGCTGGGCTGCCGACGCCAGCAGCAGCGTTTGCTGATCCAGGTGTGGGACAGCGGCATGGGCATTGCCGAGGAACGCCTGGAGGAGATTTTCCAGGAGTTCAAGCGCGGTGACGTCCAGCGCCCGGACCAGGATCGCGGGCTGGGCCTGGGCCTGGCCATCGTCGAGAAAATCGCCGGAATCCTTGGCCATCGCATCAGTGTCAGATCCTGGCCGGGCAAGGGCTCGATGTTTAGCGTGGAAGTGCCGCTCAGCGCCACCGCGCCCAAGTCGCTGCCGATGCCGTGCATGAGCGAAGCGCTGCTGGAACGTTTGCAGGGCGCGCGGGTGTGGGTGCTGGATAACGACGCGGCGATCTGCGCGGGCATGCGCACCTTGCTCGAAGGCTGGGGTTGCCGGGTGACCACCGCCTTGTCGGAGCAGGACCTGGCCCGGCAGGTGGACAACTACCATGCCGAGGCGGACCTGCTGATCGCCGACTACCACCTCGACGACGACCAGAACGGCGTCGACGCCGTGGCCCGCATCAACGCCCGGCGCGGCACTGCGATCCCGGCGTTGATGATTACGGCCAACTACAGCAATGAGTTGAAGCAGCAGATTCGGGAATTGGGGCATACGTTGATGCACAAGCCCGTGCGGCCGATGAAGTTAAAGACAGCGATGAGTCACTTACTCGGCCGCCCCTGACAAAACGCAGATCAAAATGTGGGAGCGGGCTTGCTCGCGAATGCGGTGGGTCAGTCAATGAATCTAGTGACTGACCCACCGCATTCGCGAGCAAGCCCGCTCCCACAGTGGATTTCCATAGGGCAGGGGGATCAGCGGCGCAGGTAGGAGCCGAAGTCGATATCGCCGGCACTCAGGATCGCCTGCACCCGGTTATGCACATTCAACTTGCGCAGGATCGCCGACACATGGGCCTTCACCGTGGTTTCGGCAATCTCCAGCGTGTAGGCGATCTGCTTGTTCGATTCGCCCTTGGTCATCCGCTCCAGCACCAGCAATTGCTTGCGGGTCAGCGCCTGCAGCAGCTCCGGGGCAAAGCCCGGGGTGTCGTTCATGCGGCGTTGGCTGGGGTTTTTCTGGGTGCGGATGATGTCGGGCGGCAGGTATACGTTGCCGTTGAGGATCTGCTGGATCGCTTCGGTCATTTGTTGGCGCGGCGACGACTTGGTGATGAACCCAACGGCGCCGTAGGTGATGGCTTGCAGCACGATCTGCTTGTCCTGCTCGGCCGAGACGATCACCACCGGGATGGTCGGCGATTCGTTGCGCAGGTTGATCAGGCCATTGAGGCCGTGCATGCCGGGCATGTTCAAATCCAGCAGGATCAGGTCAAGGTCGTCGTGGTCCTGGGTCAGCGCGAGGGCGCTGTCGAGGTCGGCGGTTTCCATCACTTCGCTGCCGGGAAAGCCGTCGCTGATGACGTTGTGGATCGCCTCGCGAAACAGCGGGTGATCGTCGGCAATCAGGATTTTGTACATGGCCGTTCACCTTCTTGTTGTGGTTTTTTATTGAAAGGGCTCGGGTGTCGCAGCCATCACTGGCAGTTTTGCCGCTTCCCACGCATCCAGGCCATCGCGATACCAATACACCGAGGTATAGCCCAGATTGGCGGCTCGTTTTACCGCGTTCCAACTCAACCAGCAATCGGAGCGGCAGTAGAAGACCAACGGCCGGGTCAGCTGACCGCCGGTGAATGTGTACAGGTGGCGTGCGAAGTAGCTTTGCCACTCGGGCGTGAGGTCGCCGTCGCCGGTATTGGCCAGCCAGTGGCTGCCGGGCAGGTTGGCGTGGGGCTGGTCTTCGATGAAGCGGCCTTGCAGGTATTGGCGCCGGTACACATCGATCAACACCGGCGCCGGGTTCTGGGTGAGCAGGGCTTGCAGGGCAGGGGTGTCGACGATGGTCGCACCGGGCGCCTGTGCCGGCGTGGGGCTGCGGTACAGGCTGATGCGGTAGCCGTCGGTGGAAAACAACGGCGCCTCAGCCTGGGCGTTGGCGCAGAGCAGGCACAGCAAGACCAGCAGGGGCAGTCGGGCGGGCAGCATGGCAGGTCAATCCTTATCGTTATGCGGCCATTACACGTCAGTCCCGCTGCCTTGGGAATGCGACGATAGACACGAAAACCAGTACTAAAGGAGTAGATCAGCCGTTTTTGCGCAGGGCGGCATGCTGCGGATTGAAGGTCAGCACCGCCAGCACCGTGAACACCACGGTCAGCCCCAGGCACACCAGCAGGGCCAGGCCGGCGAAGCGTTGGTAGAGGGCAAAGCGCACCAGTTCCACCGCGTGGGTGAACGGGTTGACCGCGCACAGCCAGTACAGCCACTCGCTGGAATCGCGCATCTTCCACAGTGGGTAGAGCGCCGACGACAGGAAGAACAGCGGGAAGATCACGAAATTCATCACCCCGGCAAAGTTCTCCAATTGGCGGATCCCATTGGACAGCAGCAAGCCCAGCGCGCTGAGCATCAACGCCACCAGCAACAGCGCCGGCAAGGCGATCAGCAAGCCCAGGGCCGGCGGTTGCACGCCATACACCCAGGCAATCGCCAGGAACCCGTAGACCTGCAACAGCGAAATCAACGAGGTCGCCAGCAGCTTGCTGCACAGCAAAAACGTGCGTGGCAGCGGACTGGTCAGCAGTACGCGCATGCTGCCCATCTCACGGTCGTAGACCATCGACAGCGAGCCCTGCATGCCGTTGAACAGCAGGATCATGCAGGCCAGCCCCGGGATGATGTACACCTCGTAGGGGATGTAGGTGTCGTAGGGTTCGATCACCGAGATGCCCAACGCTGCCCGAAAGCCTGCGGCGAATACCAGCAGCCACAGCAATGGCCGCACCAAGGCGCTGAGGAACCGTGTGCGCTGCAAGACAAAACGCAGCCATTCGCGCAGGACGATGCCGCTGAAACACTGCCAGTAGGCGTTCATGCCGCCACCTCTGCGCGGGTCAGGCGTGCGAACAAACCGCTCAGGTCGTCGCCTTGCTCCAGCAGCAGGTGGTCGAGTTGCCCGCTGGCCACCAGGCGGCCCCGATGCAAAATCATCAAGGCGTCGTCAGCCTGCACTTCATCGAGCAAATGGGTGGTCCACAGCACGCTGATGCCTTGTTCCAGGCACAGCGTGCGCACGTGTTGGTTCAGCGCCAGGCGGCTGGCCGGGTCGAGGCCGACGCTGGCTTCGTCGAGCAACAGCAGGCGCGGCTCGTGCAGCAGGGCGCGGGCGATTTCCACGCGGCGGCGGTGGCCGCCATTGAGTTCGCGGACCTTTTCCCGGCGCCGCTCGCCGAGGGCCTGGCGCGCCAGTTCGGCCTCCACCCGCAACCCGGTCTGACGCCGCGACAGGCCGTGCAGCGCGGCGTGGTAGCGCAGGTTCTGTTCGACGCTCAAATCCAGGTCCAGGGTGCTTTGCTGGAATACCACGCCGAGTTGGCGCAATGCCTCACGCGGCGCCTCGCGCAATGAATGCCCGCCCACGCGGATGTCGCCGCCCTGCAAGTCATATAAACGCGTGAGCAGCGCAATCAACGTCGATTTGCCCGCGCCATTGGGCCCTAGCAACGCCGCAAAACGCCCGGGCGCCAGGCTGAAACTCACCTCGCGCAACGCCTGGCGCGCACCGTAGGAGAAGCTGATGGCGCTGGCGTCCAGCGCGTTCATGGCGTGACCACCACGCCCCACGGATAACGCCCGACCTTGACCGACTTGAGCACCTTGAGGCTGTCCACGTCGATCACCGACACGTCGCCGCTCACGCCGTTGGTGGCCAGCAACTGTTTCTCATCCGGGGTGAATGCCAGCTGCCACACACGACGGCCCACCAGCAGGTAGTCGAGGATCTCGTAGGTCTTGGCGTCGATCACCGCCACATGGTTGGCCGGGCCGAGGGCGACAAAGGCGTATTTGCCGTCGGCACTCAGCTTGATGCCCACCGGCTGCACCTTGTCCGGGTGCACGCCTTTGATCTTGAAGGTCAGGGTCTTGAGGATTGCGCGGCTGGCCACATCCAGGATGGTCACGGTGCCGCCGATTTCCGCCGAGGCCCACAGTTGCGTGCCGTCATGGTTGAATTCGACGAAGCGCGGGCGTTGGTCCACCAGGGTGCTGTCGGCCAGGGTCTGGGTGCTGGTGTCGATCCAGTGCAGCATGTTCGTGGTTTCGCTGGTGTTCACCGCCCACTTGCCGTCGGGGCTCACGGCCATGCCTTCGGGCTCGACGCCGACGTTGATCTGGCCGAGCACCTTGGCGGTCTCGGTGTCGATCACGGTGACCAGCGCGTCGTCTTCGTTGGAGACGTACAGCCAGCGGTTGTTGGGGTGCAACGCGAATTGCTCGGGGTCTTTGCCGGAGGGCAGCTCCTTGACGATCTTGCGCGTGGCCACGTCCATCACCTGCACGCGGTCCGAGTCGCTGGCGCAGATGTACAGCAGCTTGTTGTCATGGGACAGCAGCAGGCCGCGTGGGCGCTGGCCGACCTTGAGGGTGTCGGTGACTTGCAGGGTCTGCATGTCGATCAGGCTCAGGCTGTTGTCTTTCTCGTTGGAGACCCAGGCCGTGGCGGCCACGGCGTGTCCGGCGGCAAGCAGCAGGGCGCAGGAGAGCAGGGTGCGGCGCATGGCGTATTCCTTATTGTTGTTGTGTGTTCAGGGAAAGCGGCAGGTCACCTCGGGTTTGTCGTAGCCCAGGCTGTCCATTTCGTTGAAAGGGTGCAGGAAACCGTCCTGGGGCGAGGTGCTCACCAGTGCACGGGGTTGCACGATGGGGATCGGCTGGCGCAGTTGGCCATTCCATGGGCGATAGCTGAGCTTGCGGCCCTTGAAACCGTCCAGCGGCAACTGCTCGCTGATCTCCAGCTGGCGGATGTTCATCGGGTCGACCTCGCGCAGCTTGCTCACCGCGCTGGCGACGCTGCGCACGGCCATCCAGGCGGCGAAGTCGCGGTCGTTCATCCAGCGTCCGGCGAGGGCTTCGAAGCGTTTTTGCAGTTGGGCGGCGCCGTAGGTTTCCACGCTCTTGTGCCAGCCGGTGGGCGTCAGACCCTGGGTGCCGGCGACCGGGCGCGGGTACCAGGTCTGGTAGGGCACGTATTCGCCGAAGTCGCCGCGCTCGTCGGCGACCAGCACCACGTCGTATTCGGCGGTCTGGGTGAACAACGGCATGTCGGCCTGGGCGCTGCGGCGCTGGTCGTTGTCGAAACGCCAGGCTTTCTCGGCCACCAGTTGCAGGCCAAAACGCTTGGCTGCGCGGCGCAGGGCGGCGGCGTAGGCTTGATCGTCCAGAGTGGGGCCGACGATCAGCAGCGCCTTCTGCCATTTGCGCGTCACCAGAAATTGCGCCAGCGCATCGGCGAGCATGGCCCGGCTGGGCAGGCTGTGCAGCACGTTGCCCAGGCAGTCGGTGCTGCGCAGGCTGTCATCGGGGCTGCCGGCGTTGAACAGCAGGCTGTCGGGCAGTGCGGCGCTGAGTTGGCGCAGGCTGGCGGCGGGGGCGTTGACGACAAACAGGCGCAGGCCTTGGTCGTGTTGCTTCTGCGCGGCGGCAAGCAGGTCTTCGGGGTTATCGACTGTCGCGTCGATCAGGCTGTAGCGCTGGTTGAGAAAGGCGCCGGTGCTGTTGCTGTCGATGATCGCCAATTCGGCGCCGCGCAACCCGGCATCGGTGGGTTCGGCAATCACGTTGGACAGCAACGGCCCCGGGTCCGGGCGATAGCCGAGGTAGCCGATCTGCACTTGCAACGGTGCCTCGGCGGCCTGGCCGGCGGTGGCCCAGGTGAGTGCCAGCAGGCAGGTCACGGCGAAAGGGGCGAGCTGGCGCATAAGGCACTCCAAGACAGTTGGCGCCAGCATATAAAGCCCGGTTACCCCTGCAAATATGCAGAAAGTAGCGCTGGGGCAGTACCAAGGTAGTAGCCCGCCGCACGCGGTGCGGTTTTAGCATGGGGCTCCAGTATCCGCTGCGGGGGTTGCACGATCATGCGAATTATCAAGGCGTTGCTCTTGCCGTTCCTGCTGATCGTCAGCCTGATCGGCATCGACCGACCCCACGCACCGCGCTCGGCGGCGCTCGTGCCGACTGTGCTGGCGCGCTAGGCATGTCGGCGCTGTGGCGGATCAACCTGTGGGTGTGCGGTTTCTTCGCGCTGGTCACCTGCGCCTGCACGGCGTTGCTGATGCATCAGGCCCTGGCGGATGTGGAGCGCGAGTTGCAGTCGGCCGAAGCGGTGGTGCATTACCTGAGTGAAACTGCCGTGCGCGATCCGGCCAGCCTGCAACCACGCCTCACCGCCAGCCTGCGCCATGTGCGCGTGCACTGGTTGGGCGCCGATGAAACCCCGCCCGCGCCGGAGCAAGAGGGGCTGGATGCGTGGCTCGGGCGCCTGCTGTTTGCCCAGGCGCGCCACAGTGCCGAGGTGCTCGACCTGGCCGATGGCCGGCGCGTGTCCATCGGCGTCGACCCGCGTGACGAGATCGATGAGGTCTGGGATTCCTTGCAGCAATTGCTGGGCCTGTGTGCGCTGGCATTGGCCCTGAGCCTGTTGACCATTCGCTGGGCGGTGCGCCGTGGCATGGGCGTGCTGGACGAATTGCTGTTGGCCCTGCAGCACGTGTGCAGCGGCCGTCTCAATGTGCGCCTGCGCAGCGCCGGGGTGCCGGAGGCACAGCAACTGGCGCGGCATTTCAACCGCATGACCGATGCCCTCGAACAGGCGCGCACCGACAACACCCGGCTGACCCAAACCCTGCTGGCGGTGCAGGAACAAGAGCGCACCCGCCTGGCCCAGACCCTGCACGATGACCTCGGCCAGTACCTGGCGGGGATTCGCGCCCAGGTGTGCCTGTTGCCGCTGATCGCCCATCAACCCGCCACGCTGACGCGTACCGTGCATCTGCTGGAAGAACACTGCGACCACTTGCAGCAGGGCTTTCGCGAACTGGTCCACGACCTTTACCCGGTGGCCCTGCAACACCTGCCGATGGCCGAGGCGTTCGGCATGTTGGTGACGCAATGGCGTGCCAGCCATGGCATCGACTGCCAGTTGCAGGTCAGCGAGGCGCTGCCGCCGCTGTCCCCGGCCGACAAGACCCACCTGTATCGCTTGCTCCAGGAAGCCTTGACCAACATCGTGCGCCACGCCGGCGCCAGCCAGGTGCGCGTGCGTTTGCAGCATCGCGGGACGCGCCTGCGCCTGTGGGTGCGCGACAACGGCCACGGCGCGCAGCAGCCTCAGCAGCGCGGTGTGGGCCTGCATTCGATGTATGAACGTGCGCGCTGTTTGGGCGGCGAATTGAAGATCATCAGTCATCCCGGCGCCGGTTGGGCGCTGGCGTTGGACATGCCTGTGGAGGCGTCATGAATATTCTGTTGGTGGATGACCACGCCGTGGTTCGCCAGGGTTATGCCAGTTTGTTGCGCGCATTGTTGCCGGCCATTGAAGTGCGTGAGGCGGCCAGCGGCGAAGAAGCCTTGGCGCGGGTACACGAGGCGGTGCCGAATCTGGTGATCATGGACTTCGGTTTGCCCGGCATCAGCGGCCTGGAAACCACCCGGCGCCTGCGCCAGCGTTTACCGCAACTGCGTGTGCTGTTTTTCAGCATGCACGATGAACTGCCATTGGTGCGCCAGGCGCTCGACGCCGGCGCGGCGGGCTACCTGACCAAAAGCTCGGCGCCCCAGGTGTTGATCGAAGCGGTGCGGCGCATCCTCGATGGCCACGCCTACATTGAACAACCCCTGGCCACCCAACTCGCCTGCCAGCCCACCGACCCGCGTTTGCACAGCATGACACCACGGGAGTTGGAGATTTTCCTGATGCTCGCCAAAGGCACCCCGGCGCGGCAGATTGCCGAACAGCTGAGTATCAGCAGCAAGACGGTGTCCAATCACCTGACTTTGCTCAAGAGCAAGTTGCAGGTGAGTTCCCATGCGGAGTTGGTGCATGTGGGGATTGATATGGGGGTGGTGCGGGTGGCGGGGTGACGAGTTCTCTCTGATGCACACCGGCCTCATGTGGGAGTGGGCTTGCTCGCGAAAACGGTGGGTCAGCTAGCCCATCTGATACTGACACACCGCATTCGCGAGCAAGCCCGCTCCCACACAAGCTCACACACCTATAGATCTGCGGTGCGCTAACGATCCCAGGTGGTGGGGCAATCCTTGCAGCCCTCCATATTCGCATCCTGGAAGTTCGCATAGTGCTGGCGGCTACCCGTAAGGGTGGCCTTCTCCAGATTGCTTTCCCCGAATTTGGCCTCCTGCAAATTGGCATCGCTCAAATCCGCCCCTTGCAGATCTGCCTTGCTCAGCCAGGTCATTTCCAGGTCTGCCGCACGCAGGTTGGCCTTGTGCATCTTCGCCCCCGACAGACGTGCGAATTGCAGATAGGCCGCGCTGAGGTTGGCGTTTTCAAATTGCGCGCCCTGGGCAAACAGGCCCCAGCCTTGTACGGCCATCAAGGTGGCGCCGCTGAAGTCGGCGAGGCGCAGGTTGGCCTGTTGCAGGCTGGCACGGGTGAGGTTGGCGCCTTGCAGTTGGGCTTTTTCCAGGTTGGCCAGGTCGAGGTTGACGTGGCGCAGGTCGGCATCGCGCAGGTCGGCGCCGGCCAGGTTCATGCCGCTGAGGTTCTGGTTGCGCAGGTTGGCGCCCTTGAGGTTGGCGCCGGGGCATTGGCTGTGTTCGGCAAGGGTGCAGCCGTTGATGATCAGCGGGGTGTCGTCATCGGCGTGGGCCACGCAGACAGCGATCAGGAGCAATACGGGCAAATAGTTCATCACGATACCTTTGTAGTGAGCGGGCTTGCCCCGCGCTGGGCGGCGAAGCCGCCCCAAACGGTCCGCCGCGGTGTTTCAGAGGGACCGAGGTGTCTG
>NZ_JAPFHC010000034.1:0-70978 GCF_059803535.1 Pseudomonas sp. RP-B7 | reverse complement strand
GTCCCGGCCTTCAACTGCGCACTCGGCACCCCCGAAATCGGCGTCGCGGGACTGCCCAGCAACACCGGTTTGGCTGCCTCGACATGCTCCGCCAGCCGAGACTTACCAAATTGCCCAGCCATGTGCTCCAACCACCTGCGCGCCCGCTGGGACTTGATACCGCCCAGCACCTTCGCGCTCATGCGCACCACCACGCCCATCCCGCCAGTCGCAAGGCACAGCACCAGATTGATCAGCACTTCGGCGCTGATCTCTCCCAGCAGCTCGTTCAGATACGGCGGGGGCAGCAGGCGCATCCAACTGACCAGCGCCGACAGATAAACAAACAGCAGCGGCTCGTCGCTCAACACCAGCAAACCCTTGGCGATGGCGTCGGTGCCGGCTTTCAGCAGCTGTTCGAACTGGAGGTCGGTCAGGTAATGCAACAGTTGTTCGGCGTGGGCCAGCGGGTCTGCCAGCCACTGGAACAGTTGCTTGAGGGTGTCCCAGAGTGAATACAGTGCCTCACCAAACCCGCGTGCATAGGCCTCGTGCAGCGATAGGTAGCGCTGGAGGAAGTTGGCTTCGGAATAGTCCTTCCACAGCGGTTTGAAGGTGGTCTTCCATTCGCTGCGCAGCCAGTCTTCCAGCGGCGCGATCACCGCCTGATACGAGGCGTACAGCGCCTTGAAATGTGCCGTGGAGAGGTTGGGATAGAAGCTGACCTTGTAGCGCTGGTTGCGCTCGCATTCGCTGATTTCGAGGATGCCACTCGGGCCGATGGTTTTATGGAGGGGGTCACCTAGCGGGCGGCCATCTGAATCGATCCGCTGCACCTTCACCGGCGTGTTGCCGATGGGCACGAATCGCGCAGTCTGGAACATGTGCACCAGGGTCAACGTGCCATTGGCCGGGCAGGTTGCGGTGGTGCTGCTGGGGAGATTGGAGCGGCTGGCGGGTTCGACGAGTGCCACCTCGTTGCCGACTTTAAATACCTGTTCAACCTCCAACGCCGAAACACTGAAGGCGCTTTGCGTCCAGGCGTCATAGGTATTAAGGCAGCGGTTGAAGTCGCTGATAACCGCGTCGACGTCCCGCGATTTGGCATCCATGGCCGCCAGCACCAGATAGCCAATCGCCTGGCTGGTAGCGGAAATCACGACACGGCCCCCTTGATCAGGGCATCCAAAACAACATCCATCTGCAATCCCTCGCATGGTGAAAATCAGGCGAAGGACTTTGCAGAGGTTCTCAAAGCAGGGGAGTAGAGCTAATCCGGCGGTTGCGTGGGAGGTTTCGACAGGGCAGGTCTGATGCCACTCGACTGGCGGCTATTGTCAGAAATTTCTCACAGGAGTACAAATGTACTCCATGACGACTCTGACTCCCCGCCGCACCGCCATCCTGACCTTTATCCGCGACCGTATCGCGCAACAAGGCCAGCCCCCCAGCCTCGCCGAGATCGCCGAGGCCTTCGGTTTTGCCTCGCGCAGCGTGGCGCGCAAGCATGTGCTGGCGTTGACCGAGGCCGGTTTTATCGAGGTCAACCCGAACCAGGCGCGTGGTATTCGCTTGCTCAACCAACCGGCGCGCCCGGAGTGGCTGGATGTGCCGGTGCTCGGCCGGGTGGCCGCAGGCTTGCCCATCGGCGCCGATGCCGAAGTGCACAGCCGTCTGCAACTGGACCCAGCCACCTTCAGCAAAACCCCGGATTACCTGTTGCGGGTGCAGGGCGACTCGATGATCGAAGACGGCATCCTTGACGGCGATCTGGTCGGCGTACGCCGCAGTGCCGAGGCCTTGAACGGGCAGATTGTGGTGGCGCGCCTGGACGGCGAAGTGACCATCAAGCGTTTCGAACGCAGCGGCGACAGCGTGCGCCTGTTGCCGCGCAACCCCGCGTATCAACCGATCGTGGTGGGGCCCGACCGCGACCTGGCCATCGAAGGGGTGTTCTGCGGCCTGGTGAGGCAAGGCTGATGGGCGCCGTCGTTGCGCTGGACACGCTGTTCAATGGCGGCCGCGTGTGGAAAGGCCGGCCCGCCGCGCCACCGTCCAGCGTGCATCCCACCGGGCTGGCGGGGTTGGACGCGGTGTTGCCCAGCGGCGGTTGGCCGGAGGCGGCGTTGAGTGAAATCCTCATGGCCAAGGAGGGCGTCGGCGAGTTGCAGTTGGTGCTGCCGACCCTGGCACGCTTGTCAAAGGCCGGCGAGCGCATTGTGTTGGTGGCGCCGCCCTACACGCCGTATCCCCATGCCTGGCAGAACGCCGGGGTGGATCTGCGTTTGCTCTCGGTGATCCAGGCCGAGGAGCGCGACGCGCTGTGGGCAGTGGAGCAGTGTTTGCGTTCCGGCAGTTGCGGCGCGGTGTTGTGCTGGCCGCGCAAGGCCGATGACCGTGCGCTGCGGCGCTTGCAGGTGGCGGCGGAAACCGGTCAGACCCTGGCGTTCGCCTGGCGCTCCTTGAACGAGGCGATCAACTCATCGCCCGCCGCGTTGCGCCTGGCGGTTGAAGCGAAGCCCGCGCAAGTGCGGGTGCTCAAGTGCCGCGGCGGCCTGGCCCACCCGGCGCCGATTGCCCTGGCCGGGCACTGAGGTTGGCATGCGCTGGGTGTGTATTGTCTTTCCGCAATTGGCGCTGGACGGGGTGCAGCGTGCGCACCCCGAGCCGGACCAACCCCTGGCCCTGTTGGCCGGTACGCCGCAGCGGCGCGTGTTGCAAACCGTCAATGATGCGGCCCGAGCGTTGGGGCTGCGTCCTGGACAATCCCTGACCGCCGCCCATGCCCTGGTCCAGACGTTTGCCAGCGCCGAATACGACCCCGCCGAGATCGAACGCTGGCAGCAATTCCTGGCAGCCTGGGCCTATCGGTTCAGCTCCCAGGTCAGCCTGTATTACCCGCGGGCCTTGTTGTTTGAAATCGAGTCGAGCCTGGGCTTGTTCGGCCCGTGGCCGCAGTTCGAAGCGCGCTTGCGCCAGGAACTGACCGAGCTGGGTTTTCGCCACCGCATCGTCGCCGCGCCCAACCCGGCAGCGGCGCGGGTGCTGGCCAATCTCTACGATGGCCTGGCGGTGGCCGATGACCGCGCATTGATGCAGGCCTTGGCGCCGCTGCCAATTGACCGCGCCGGCCTCGACCCGCAAGCGGCCACGGCCTTGTCGCGCATGGGCCTGCGCACCCTGGCCCAGGTGCAGGCGTTGCCCCGGCACACCTTGGCGCGGCGGTTTGATGCCAGCCTGCTCAAACACCTCGATGCCTTGACCGGGCAGCGCCCGCTGGCCCTGGCGTTCTATCAACCGCCGGATCAGTTCGATGTGCGCATCGAGTTGAATTTCGACGTGCAATCCCACCAGGCGCTGCTGTTCCCGTTGCGGCGCTTGACCGGCGATCTGTCCGCCTTCCTCTGTGGGCGCGACAGTGGCGTTCAGCGTTTCGACCTGCACCTGGAGCATGCCCAGACCCCCGACAGCGTGATCAAGGTCGGCCTGCTCAGTGCCGAACGTGAACCGGCGATGCTGTTCGAACTGGCGCGCGGCCGCCTGGAGCAAGTGCAGGTGACATCCCCGGTGCGCGGCTTTCGCCTGGTGGCCCAGGACCTGCCGGTGTTCGTACCACAGCGCCAGGACCTGTTTGACGACCGCCCGCAACAGACCCTGCCGTGGGAGCAACTGCGCGAACGCCTGCGCGCCCGGCTAGGGGATGACGCGGTGCAGGGCCTGCGCTTTCACGCCGACCATCGCCCCGAATGCGCCTGGCAAGCGGCGGCCGACAGTCGCCCCAGCCCACCCCTGAACAACGTCCGGCGCCCCGGCTGGTTGCTGAGCGAACCGACCCTGCTGGCCGAGCCGGGCATCCAGATCCTCATGGGCCCGGAGCGCATCGAATCCGGCTGGTGGGACGGCGCCGACATCCGCCGCGACTACTACCTGATCCAGACCCGTGCCGGTCAACAAGGCTGGGCCTACCGCACCGTGGGCCAGCGCGATGGGCTGTGGCTGCAAGGCTGGTTTGCATGAGTTACGCCGAACTGCATTGTCTGTCCAATTTCAGTTTCCAGCGCGGCGCGTCTACGGCGCTGGAGTTGTTCGAACGCGCCAAACACCAAGGCTACAGCGCCCTGGCGATCACCGATGAATGCACCCTGGCGGGCATTGTGCGCGCCTGGCAGGCGGCCAAAGCGGTGCAGTTACCGCTGATTATCGGCAGCGAGATGCGCATCGAGAACGGCCCGAAACTGGTGCTGTTGGTGGAAAACCTCAGCGGTTACCAGCAGCTGTGCCGCTTGATCACGGTGGCCCGCCGGCGTGCCGAGAAGGGCCGCTACCGCCTGCTGCAAGAGGACTTCGACCAGCCGCTGCCCGGCCTGCTGGCACTGTGGATCGCCGAAGATCGCACCACCCAGGCCGAGATCCAATGGCTGCGCCGCACCTTCGCCGAACGCCTGTGGCTGGCGGTGCAGCTGCATTGCGGCCAGGACGATGCGCGCCTGCTGGAACAGCGCCTGCAACTGGCCGCCAGCCTGCAACTGCCTGCCGTGGCCTGTGGCGATGTGCACATGCATGCCCGTGGCCGCCGCGCCCTGCAAGACACCATGACCGCGATCCGCCATCACGTGCCGGTGGCCGAAGCCGGCACGCGCCTGCATCCCAATGGCGAGCGGCATCTGCGCAGCCTCGACGCCCTGGCCGCGTTGTACCCGCAAGCCTTGCTCGACGAAACCGCAACCATCGCCCGGCGCTGTACCTTCGACCTCAGCCAGTTGCGCTACCACTACCCGCGCGAATTGGTGCCCGCAGGCCATGACGCCCGCTCCTGGCTGCGCGCCGTGACCGAAGAGGGCATCGCCCGGCGCTGGCCAGAGGGCGTGGATGCGAAGACCTTGCAGCAGATCAACAACGAGCTGGAGCTGATCAGCGAGCTGGGCTACGAAAGCTACTTCCTCACCGTGCACGACATCGTACGTTTTGCCCGCAGCCGTTCGATCCTGTGCCAGGGCCGGGGCTCGGCGGCCAACTCGGCGGTGTGTTTCGCCCTGGGGATCACCGAGATCAACCCGAGCCTGATGAATATGCTGTTCGAACGCTTTCTGTCCAGAGAGCGCAATGAGCCGCCGGACATCGACGTGGACTTCGAACACGAGCGCCGCGAAGAAGTGCTGCAGTACGTGTTCCAGCGCTATGGCCGCACCCGCGCGGCGCTGACGGCGGTGGTCAGCAGCTACCATGCCGCCGGCGCGGTGCGTGACGTGGCCAAGGCCCTGGGTTTGCCGCCGGATCAGATCAACGCCCTGGCTGACTGCTGCGGACGCTGGAGCGACGCTGCGCCGCCACTTGAGCGCCTGCGTGAAGGCGGCTTCGACCCCGACAGCCCGCTGCTGCGTCGGGTACTCACACTGACCCAGCAACTGATCGGCTTCCCCCGGCACCTGTCCCAGCACCCTGGCGGTTTTGTGATTTCCGAATACCCGCTGGACACCCTGGTGCCGGTGGAAAACGCGGCGATGGCCGAGCGCACCATCATTCAATGGGACAAGGACGACCTCGACGCGGTAGGCCTGCTCAAGGTGGATATTCTCGCCCTCGGCATGCTCAGCGCGATCCGCCGCTGCTTCGATCTGCTGCGCCGCCATCGTCACCTCGACCTGGCCTTGGCGACCATTCCCAAGGAAGACCCGGCGACCTACGCGATGATCAGCAAGGCCGACACCATCGGCGTGTTCCAGATCGAGTCGCGGGCGCAGATGTCGATGTTGCCCAGGCTCAAGCCCAAGACTTTTTATGACCTGGTGATCGAGGTGGCGATCGTGCGGCCGGGGCCGATCCAGGGTGGCATGGTGCATCCATACCTGCGGCGGCGGAACAGGGAGGAAGAGACCACCTATCCCTCGCCGCAATTGAAAGCGGTGCTGGAGCGGACCCTAGGCATCCCGCTGTTTCAGGAGCAAGTCATGCAGATCGCCATGGTCGCTGCCGATTACGGCCCCGGCGAGGCGGATCAGTTGCGCCGTTCCATGGCCGCCTGGAAACGCCACGGCGGCCTGGAGCCGCACCAGGAGCGGCTGCGCACCGGCATGCTGAAAAACGGCTACAGCGAGGCGTTCGCCGCGCAGATATTCGAGCAGATCAAGGGCTTTGGCAGCTATGGCTTTCCGGAGTCCCACGCGGCCAGTTTCGCCTTGCTGACCTATGCCAGTTGCTGGCTCAAGTGCCATGAACCGGCGGCCTTTGCCTGTGCGCTGATCAACAGCTGGCCCATGGGGTTCTACAGCCCGGACCAGATCCTGCAGGATGCGCGGCGACATCGGTTGCAGATCCGTCCGGTGGATGTGCAGGCCAGTGACTGGGATTGCAGCCTGGAACCCATCGAGGGCGCGCAGCCGGCGATTCGCATGGGCTTGCGCATGATCGCGGGGTTTCGCGAAGAGGAGGGGCGGCGCATCGAAGCGGCGCGTCAACGTCGCCCGTTCAACGATATTGCCGACCTGGACGAGCGCGCAGGCCTGGACGCCCGCGCCCAGGCGTTGCTGGCGGATGCCGGTGCCTTGCGCGCCTTGGCGGGTAACCGGCACACGGCGCGCTGGGCGGTGGCCGGGGTGCATAAGCAACTCGGGTTGTTTGCCGGCTTGCCCAGCCCGGATGAAGACGTGGTGGAACTGCCCGCGCCCACGGTGGGGGAAGACTTGCAGGCCGACTACGCCACCGTCGGCACTACCCTTGGCCCGCATCCGCTGGCGTTGCTGCGTGATGAATTGCGCAGACGGCGCTGCCGCAGCTCCAGGGAGCTGATGGCGGTGGAGCATGGGCGCAATGTCAGCGTCGCGGGTCTGGTGACCGGCCGTCAACGTCCAGGCACGGCGAGCGGGGTGACCTTCGTCACCCTGGAGGACGAGTTTGGCAACCTCAATGTGGTGGTCTGGCGCGACCTGGCCGAGCGCCAACGCCAGGCACTGGTGGGGTCGCGGCTGCTGAAAGTGGACGGACGCTGGGAAGCGGTGGGCGAGGTGCGGCACTTGATTGCCGGGCGGTTGACCGACCTGACACCGCTGCTGGAAGGGATTCACGTGCGCAGTCGGGATTTTCACTGAGACGAGTGGTAGGTGCGTTGTTTAACGCCTAACGTACATAGGTTGAAACCATCTAAGTTTGCTGCGCTCCAAAACTTGCCGATGTCTTCTTTGCGTACTGAGCCAACCGATGCAGTTTTTATCCAACCCCCATGGCTGTGAAGGCTGGGCCGGTGAAATGGCCCAGCGGATCCGTGCCTTCGATTGGTCGGCCACCGACCTGGGCCCCATCGACCGCTGGTCCACCAGCCTGGCCTGCAACGTACAGATGATGTTGGCGTCCCCCGTGCCGATGGTGATGCTGTGGGGGCGCCTGGGTTACATGATCTACAACGACAGCTATTCGCGGTTCGCCGGCGGTCGCCACCCGTACCTGCTGGGCACGCCGGTGGAGCTGGGCTGGCCGGAAGTCGCCGACTTCAACCGGCACGTGGTGGACACCTGCCTGGCGGGCGGCACCTTGTCGTTCAACAACAAGGACCTGGTGCTGCTGCGCAACGGTTTGCCGGAAACCGTGTGGCTGGACCTCTATTACAGCCCGGTCGCCGGCGACAACCAGCAACCGGCGGGCGTATTGGCGATTGTGGTGGAGACCACCGAACTGGTGCAGTCCGAGCGGGTGCGCCAGGAACTCACTCACAACCTCGAACAGCGCGTGGTCGCCGAAGTACAGGCGCGCTCCGCCGCCGAGGAGCAACTGCGCCAGTCGCAGAAGCTGGAAGCCATTGGCGGCCTTACGGGTGGCGTGGCCCATGACTTCAACAACCTGTTGCAAGTGATCGCCGGCAACCTGCACCTGCTGGCCCGCCATGAACCGGACAACGCCCAGGTGCAGCGCCGTGTGGCGGCGGCGATTGCGGCGGTGGAACGCGGCGCCAAGCTGTCGGCGCAGCTGCTCGCGTTTGCCCGGCGTCAACCGCTGTCGCCAGCGGTTCACAACCCGCAACGCATTTATGCGGGCCTGGGTGAGTTGCTGCAACGGGCGCTGGGGGAAACCATTCATATCGACGTGCAAATGCCCCAGGACGCCTGGCTTATCAACGTCGATCGCAACCAGTTGGAGAACGCGCTGCTCAACCTGGCGATCAATGCCCGCGACGCGATGAAAGGCGAGGGTGTGATCCGCATCACAGGTGAAAACATCATCCTCAACCCCAGCGATTGTGCGGGCAAAAGCATCAAACCTGGGGAGTATGTGCGCCTGGCGGTCACCGACACCGGGGTGGGCATGTCGGCGCTGACCCTCAAGCGCGCGTTCGAGCCGTTCTTCACCACCAAGCGTGAAGGCCACGGCACCGGCCTGGGCCTGAGCATGGTGTTCGGGTTTGTGCGCCAGAGTGGCGGGCACGTGGAGATGTGGAGCGAGGAGGGCAAGGGCTCGGTGGTGCAGATGTATTTCCCCCACAGCCTGGAGCCGGAAAGCCTGGACGTGCACATCGATCAACTGCCCCACACCGGCGGGCAGGAAACCATCCTGGTGGTGGAGGACAATGAAGGCGTGCGCCTGACCGTGGTCGAATTGCTGCAGCAATCGGGCTACACCGTACTCACTGCCGAAGACGGCGACCGCGCCATGCAGGCCTTGCAAGGCGGTTTGCTGCCAGACCTGATTTTTACCGACGTGGTCATGCCTGGCCGCGTCAAAAGCACCGACCTGGCCGCCTGGGCCCGTGCACAACAACCCAGCGTGGCGGTACTGTTCACCTCCGGCCACACTCGCGACATTCTTTCCAGCAATCACTTGCTGAGCCCCGACATTCACCTGCTGAGCAAGCCCTACAGCCCCGAAGCCCTGACGCAACGGGTGCGCAGCGTGCTCACCGCGAGATAAGGTTGACCATGACTTCACAGCGCAACACCCCTCAATTCCACGGTTTCGTGCGGGTGCGTGGCGCCCGCGAACACAACCTGCGCAACGTCGACGTGGACATCCCGCGGGATGCCCTGGTGGTGTTCACCGGGGTGTCGGGCTCGGGTAAGTCGTCCCTGGCGTTTTCCACGGTGTATGCCGAGGCGCAGCGGCGCTATTTCGAATCGGTGGCGCCGTATGCGCGGCGGCTGATCGACCAGGTCGGCGTGCCGGATGTGGACTCCATCGAAGGCCTGCCGCCCGCCGTAGCCCTGCAACAACAGCGCGGTACGCCAAACGCGCGCTCGTCGGTGGGCAGCGTCACCACCTTGTCGAGCCTGATCCGCATGCTCTACTCCCGCGCCGGCAGTTATCCGCCGGGGCAGGCGATGCTGTATGCCGAGGATTTTTCGCCGAACCTGCCCCAAGGCGCCTGCCCGCAATGCCACGGCCTGGGGCGTGTGTATGAAGTGACCGAGGCGCTGATGGTGCCCGATCCGTCGCTGACCATCCGCCAGCGCGCGGTGGCGTCCTGGCCGTTGGCGTGGCAAGGCCAGAACCAGCGCGACATCCTCGTGACCCTGGGGTATGACGTGGACATCCCGTGGCGTGAGCTGCCGAAAAAGCAGCGCGACTGGATCCTGTTCACCGAAGAAACCCCCACCGTGCCGGTGTATGCAGGGCTCACCCCGGAGCAGACCCGCGAAGCGTTGCAGCGCAAGCTGGAGCCGAGTTACCAGGGCACCTTCAGCGGGGCGCGGCGTTACGTGCTGCACACCTTCACCCACAGCCAAAGCGCGCTGATGAAAAAGCGTGTGTCGCAGTTCATGCAGGGCAGCGCCTGCCCCTTATGCGAGGGCAAGCGGCTGACAAAGGCGGCGCTGTCGGTAAAGTTTGCCGGGGTGGACATTGGCGAGTTGTCGCAACTGTCCTTGACCCAGCTGGCCGAGCTGTTGCGGCCGGTGGCGGCGGGGCAGGACAGCATGCAACTGTCGGTGGAAAAGCGCCTGGCCGCCCAACGCATCGCCCAGGACCTGCTGGAGCGTGTCAGCACCTTGACCGAGCTGGGTTTGGGCTATTTGTCCCTGGAGCGCAGCACGCCGACGTTGTCGTCCGGCGAGTTGCAGCGCTTGCGGCTGGCGACGCAATTGGGCTCGCAGCTGTTTGGCGTGATCTATGTGCTCGACGAGCCGTCGGCGGGGCTGCACCCGGCGGATGGTGAGGCATTGTTCACCGCGCTCGCACGCTTGAAGGCGGCGGGCAACTCGTTGTTTGTGGTCGAGCATGACCTGGAAACCATGCGCCGCGCCGACTGGCTGATCGATGTGGGCCCGGCGGCGGGCGAGCATGGCGGGCAAGTCCTGTACAGCGGGCCACCGGCCGGGCTGGCGCAGGTTGAAGCGTCACAGACCCGTGAATACCTGTTCGCGGAAAAAAGCGCCTTGCCACGGGTGAGTCGCGAGCCCAGCGGCTGGCTGAAACTGGAAGGCGTGACGCGCAACAATCTCCGCGCGCTGAGCGTGGACTTCCCGCTGGGCTGCTTTACCGCGGTTACCGGGATTTCCGGGTCGGGCAAGTCCAGCCTGGTCAGCCAGGCCCTGCTGGATCTGGTGGGCAGTGGCCTAGGGCGCAGCGTGGAAAGTGATGAAGAACAGAGCCTGGAAGACGCCGCCCCGCAAACCAGCGGTGGGCGCATCAGCGCCGGGCTGGAGCAGATCCGTCGCCTGGTGCAGGTGGACCAGAAACCCATCGGCCGCACCCCGCGTTCCAACCTTGCGACCTACACCGGCTTGTTCGATCAGGTGCGCAAACTGTTTGCCGCGACACCGGCGGCGAAAAAACGTGATTACGACGCCGGGCAATTCTCCTTCAACGTCGCCAAGGGCCGTTGCCCGAACTGCGAGGGTGAAGGGTTTGTCAGCGTGGAATTGCTGTTCATGCCCAGCGTCTACGCACCGTGCCCGACCTGCCATGGCGCGCGCTACAACCCCGAGACACTGGCCATCCAATGGCAAGGCCTGAATATTGCCCAGGTGCTGGGGTTGACGGTGGAACAGGCCGTTGACGTATTTGCCGAGCAACCGGGGGTACTGCGGTCGTTGCAGGTTTTGCGTGACATCGGTCTGGGTTACCTGCGCCTGGGACAGCCGGCGACTGAACTGTCCGGCGGCGAGGCGCAACGCATCAAGTTGGCCACCGAACTACAACGCAATGCCCGGGGCGCGACCCTGTACGTCCTGGACGAACCCACCACCGGCCTGCATCCGCGGGACGTGGACCGCCTGCTCAGCCAACTCAATCAGCTGGTGGACGCGGGGCACAGCGTCGTGGTGGTGGAACATGAGATGCGTGTGGTGGCGCAAAGTGACTGGGTGATCGACATCGGGCCGGGGGCGGGAGATCTGGGGGGGAATGTGGTGGCGTGTGGCACGCCGCAGCAAGTGGCCAGAAGCAAAACCAGCCGCACCGCGCCGTTCTTGGCCCGGGAGCTGGCCTGAGCATCAGCCTTCGCGAGCAAGCCCGCTCCCCCAAAAGCCCGCCCCAGAATTTTGAACAGTGTCGTGACCGCAAACATGACACCCCCCTTGCAATGGTCTAGCTTCAAGGGCGTAAGCCATTGATCAACATGCGGAGGTACGTCATGCCAGTGAAACACGACCTGTATCAGGACTTGGGTTGGAGCAAGGAAGCCGTTCATGAACGCAGGGCGGGCGACAAGCGTCTGGATGCGCTGCTCACTCAATACGAGGATGCCGACAAAGAGGTTCTGAAGGCAGAAGCGGCCAGTGCCAGCGATGAGGATGTGGAGAAGCTGAAGAAGAAACGGTTGTTGGTCAAGGATAGGATTGTGGAGCAGTTGGGCTGAATGAAGCCTCACGCCCTACAGAAGGGGCGGACATATTTGTTCAGATTGATCTTACGGACAGCAACCCTGTTGCTGCCTATGATGCCCGTCACCCACCCGGCTCTTGGGGCTCTGGGGGCGAATACGGCGTAAGGATTACGCTGGTGAGCCGGGCGGGTATCTTGTTTCAGGCGAGCAGCGCCTGAGTGCATTCCTCAATCGAGCGCTGCTGCGTCTCGCCATACAACTCCAACTCGTCAATCGTCCGGCGCCCCAACGCCTTCTCGAACTCCGCCTTGTTTGAATTGGCCGCGTAATGACTCTGCGCGGCATCCCCAAGGTTCGACTGAAAAATCCCCGCCGCGCTTACCGGCAGGAAGTCTTCGTACACCAACGGCTCCACTGTCACATGACCTGCCGCGATCAGTGCCTCCAGTGTGCGTGGTTGATCGGCTTGGCCACGGGCCGCCAGGCCGGCATCGGTGGCGAAGTAGCGAAAGTAGGCGAGACCCTGTTCACGCATGTGTGCGTGGTTGTCGGGGAAGGCCTGGAAGTGCTGTTCCATCAGTTGCATGTAGCGTGCGGCATTGCCCTCGTTGGGGAACGCGCCCAGTTCATCGCGTGCGGCATTCAATAACTGGTCATACAGCGCACGGCCTTTGGGGGTCAGGGCTACGCCGCGTTGTTCGATTTCGCCGAAGCGGGCGCTGTGGCTGCCTCTGGCGTCGGTGAAGGCGATGGCTTCGTCGAGGGCCTTGAAGCTGGTCTGGCGCAGCAGGATCGGGCACTGGCGGCGCGGCGGGCCTTCGATCACAGCCTTGGGCGTGATGCCCTTGCCGGGCATGGCGGCCTGGACTTGGTCGATGTCCAGGGTGCGCGGGGTCAGGTGGTTGATGTGCGGGCCCTTGAACGCCACCACGTCGGCGATCAGGCGGTGCTGGTCGCTGAGTTGCTGGTACTGCGCGCGGGTGACAGTGGCGGTGTGATGCCAGCGGAAGGTTTCCAGGGCCTGGAGGATAAATTCCTCGGCATCCACGGCGTTGAGGCCGCCAGCCTTTTCCGCTTGTTCGATCAGCGCCAGGGCGCCAGGGGTGAAGATTGAGCGCTTGGCCAGGGCGGTTTCGGCGAAGGCGCGCAGCTCGGGGTTGTCGATCAGTTCCAGGCGCAGCAGCGAGGTGAACACGCGGAACGGGCTGGTTTGCAGCGCCTGCTCATGCACGGCGCGGAACGCGGTGGAATGCACCGGCACGCCGGCTGGGGTCAGGTCGTAGTAGCCCACCGGTTGCATGCCCATCACTGCAAACAGACGGCCGATGGTTGCCAGTTCGAAGGCGGTGCCCAGGCGGATGGCGCCGTGACGTTCCATGTCCAGGCGCTGGATTTCGCCGGTGCGTTGCAGTTGTTGCGCCAGGTCCGGCTGGGCCTCGAGCACGCGGGTGTTGGTCTCGGCCACCAGCGCCATCAGTGCGCCATACAGCGGAACTTCATCTCGGTACATGTCGGACATGGCCTTGGAAAAGCCCTTGCGGATCTCGTCGGGGCTGACATGTGCGGTGCTGGGCATAGAAAAATTCCTGATGACGATGGTGGTGGACGTAGCCGATGCCAGGATTTTGTTGGGCAGGGGGTGCGTGCGCAAACGAAGAATCTTCAGGACTTCATTCTGCAAATGAATGAGATGACGTGAATATGACAAAAAACCGCCAACGAAGAATTTCATTTTCCGACGGTTTTCCTAACTAATTCTTCACGGAGTCGGCCCCATCCGGCATGAAAGAATCGTCACGTTCGCAGGGATGAAAACGCCGTTTCGCACATCACACACATAAAAAAATGTTCAGGGGCCGTCGTTAATGAAAATTTCTACACTGGCGTTATCCATCACCGCCGCCGTTCTTGCACAACAGGCTTGGGCAGATGATTTCGGGCTCGGTTCGCTGGGCACCGGCAACGGACACAGCGGTTTCCTTGAGGACAGCCATGCGTCCGTGAGTTCGCGGACCATGTACTACAGCGCCGATAACCGTTCGGGGACCAACAACGATCTGCGTGAAGCCGCCACCGCGCTGCGCTTTGACTACAAGTCCGGTTTCACCCAGGGCACCGTTGGTGTCGGTTTCGACGTGATGGCCTTTGGCGCCCTGCGTCTGGACGGTGGCGATGGCCATACGGCGGGCGCAGGCCTGGCGGGCAATGGCAACAGCTTCTTCCCGACCAAGAACAACGGCACCGAACCCGCCGATGCGTTTGGACGCGCGGCAGGCAATGTGAAGTTCCGCATTTCCCAGACCGAGTTGCATGTCGGTGGCGGCCTGGCGCCGGTGTTGCCGATCCTGGTGTCCAACGATAGCCGTGTGGCCCCGCAAACCTTTGACGGCGGCATCCTCACCTCCAGCGATATTCCCAACGTCACCTTCACCGGGGGTGAACTGAACCGCGTCGAAGGCCGTGCCTCCAGCAATTCCACAGGTTTGAGCGTGGCGGGTGGCCAGCGCGACAGCGACAGCTTCAAGTTCGGTGGGGTGGACTACAAGCCGTTTGGTTCCTCCGACAACGTCATCGCGAAAAACCTGACGCTGCAGTACTACTACGCCCAACTCCAAGACTTCTACAAACAGAACTACTTCGGCCTGGTCCACGTATTGCCGCTGGGCAATGACCAATCGTTCAAGACCGACCTGCGCTACTTCGACAGCAGCAGTGACGGCAAGAACGGCCAGAGTGGCTACCAGTTCAACAACAACGGTGGCTACGCCAAGCACGCCAATGAAGTGGACAACAAAACCTACAGTGCGGCCTTCACCTACCAACTGGGCGGCAGCAGCCTGATGCTTGGCCATATTGGCGTGGGCGACGACGGCGGCTTTGTGTGGGTGAACCAGGGCAGCCTGGCCGACCCGCATGCGCAGGGTGCTGGCGGCAGCGATTTCTACCTGTTCACCGACGCCGTGGTCGGCCAGTTCTCCCGTGCGGGCGAGCAGGTCAACTTTGGTCAGTACTCGTATGACTTCAAGGCCTACGTGCCCGGCCTGAAGGCTTCCGTGGCTTACCTGGATGGCCGGGACATCAAGTCCAAGGTGGCTGGTGGCCCTGACCAGAAAGAAAACGAAGCCGACTTCCGTCTGGACTACGTTGTGCAGGCCGGTCCTCTGAAAGGTTTCGGGACGACTTTGCGGACTGGCACCTACCACGGCAAGAACACTGGTACTGCCGATCAGGATCAAACCCGCCTGATCTTCAACTACACCTACGCGATCTTCTAAACCTTCATGTGCACACGGGTGTGGATGGGTCCTACACTGCTCCCTACCTTGTAGGCGCCGGAGGACCGCATGACGGCCACGCCCGTAACCCGAATAACCGACACCACCGAAGGCCAGCGCCTGGCGACTCAGGACGCCGAGCGCTGGCGCGAGTGGGGCCCGTATTTAAGCGAGCGCCAGTGGGGCACGGTACGCGAGGACTACAGCGCCGACGGCGACGCCTGGGCGTATTTCCCACACGAACATGCGCGCAGCCGCGCCTACCGTTGGGGCGAGGATGGCCTGGCCGGTTTCAGCGACAACGCGCAACGCTGGTGCCTGGGCCTGGCGCTGTGGAACGAGCGCGACGCGATCATCAAGGAACGTCTGTTCGGCCTGAACAACGCCGAGGGCAACCACGGCGAGGACGTCAAGGAACTGTACTTTTTCGTCGATGGCGTGCCGAGTCATGCCTACATGCGCATGCTGTATAAATACCCGCACGCGGCCTTTCCCTACGCCGACTTGATCGCCGAGAACGCCCGCCGTGGGCTGGGCGATGCCGAATACGAAATCCTCGACACCGGGGTGTTTGAAGACAACCGTTACTGCGATGTCAGCGTCGAATACGCCAAGCATCAGCCCGACGATATTTTCATGCGCGTCACCGTGCACAACCGTTCGGATCAGCCGACACGCTTGCAGGTATTGCCCCAGGTGTGGGCGCGCAACGACTGGAGCTGGACCTTTGATGCGCCAGTGCCGCGCCTGGTACTCGACGGCGAACAGGTGCTAGCGCGTCATCATGAGCTGCCGGATCGTTACCTCAGTGCCTGGGGCCAGGATGGGGTGGAGTGGTTGTTCTGTGAGAACGAGAGTAACCACCCACGTTTGGATGGGCTACCGGCGCCGGGGCCGTTCAAGGACGGGATCAACGATTATGTGGTGGGCGGCGTCCAATCGGCGATCCGGCGGGACAGCGGCACCAAGGTCGCTGCGCGGTTCGTCCTCGAATTGGCAGGCTTGCAAAGCACAACCCTCTACCTGCGTTTTGCGCCGGTGGCCGCGCCTGAGGTCAATGCGCGCAAGCTGTTTGAGCTGCGGCGCCAGGAGGCCGACGATTTCTACGCAGCCTTGCAACAGGGCATCGCGTCTGAGGATGCACGCAACGTACAGCGTCAGGCATTGGCCGGTTTGTTGTGGTCCAAGCAGCTGTATTATTTCGACGTCAACCAATGGCTCGACGGCGACCCAGCCCAGCCCGCGCCGCCGGCCGAGCGGTTGCATATCCGCAACAGCCATTGGCGGCACCTGTCCAACTTCGACATCCTGTCCATGCCCGACACCTGGGAGTACCCCTGGTATGCCTCCTGGGACCAGGGCTTCCAGGCGGTGGCGATTGCGCTGATTGATCCGGCCTACGCCAAGAAACAATTGCTGCTGCTGGTCAAAGACCGCTTCATGCACCCCAATGGCCAGTTGCCGGCGTATGAGTGGCGCTTCGACGACGCCAACCCACCGGTACATGCCTGGGCCAGTTGGCGCGTGTATCAGCAGGATAAGGCGCTGACCGGCGTAGGCGACATGGACTTCCTGGAGCGGATCTTCCACAAGCTGCTGTTGAATTTTTCCTGGTGGGTCAATCGCAAGGATGCCGAGGGGCGCAACCTGTTCCAGGGTGGTTTCCTCGGCTTGGACAACATTGCCTTGTTCGACCGCTCGGCCGCGCTGCCGCCGGGGTATCAGCTGGATCAGGCGGATGGCACGGCGTGGGTCGCGGCATATGCCCTTGACTTGATGCGCATGGCTCTGGAGCTGGCCAGGCGAAATGTGGTGTACGTCGACATCGCGGTGAAGTTTTTCGAGCACTTCCTGTATATCGCTGGCGCCATCAATCGCGTGGATGACAGCGCCGAAGGTCTGTGGGATGAGCAGGACCTGTTCTTCTACGATGTGCTGCGCCGCCCAGACGGCAACAATGAACCGGTGCGCCTGCGTTCGATAGTCGGGCTGATGCCGCTGTTTGCGGTGCTGGTGCTGGAGCAGCGCGAGCATGAAGGTCTGGAAGGGTTGCGCGAGCGTTTGTTGGGCTTTATGAAGCACCGCCCGGACCTGGCCAAATTGGTCTCGCGGTGGAACGAGCCGGGGCAGGGCAATCGCCTGTTGCTGGCACTGCTGCGCGGCGAACGTACCAAGGACCTGCTGCGGCGCATGCTGGATGAACGTGAGTTTTTGTCGGCGTTTGGTGTGCGCTCCCTGTCCAAGGCGTTTGCCGAGCAACCGCTGGCCCTGAAGATGAATGGCAACACCCTGTGTGCCAGCTACCAGCCTGGTGAATCCGATTCGCGGTTGTACGGCGGAAATTCCAACTGGCGCGGGCCGTTGTGGATGCCGGTGAATTACATGCTGATCGAATCGCTGCGGGAATTTCACCGCTACTACGCCGACAACTTCTCCGTGGAGTACCCCACGGGCAGTGGTTATCTGGCGTCGCTTGAGGACGTGGCTGACGGGCTCAGTGAGCGGCTGACGGGGTTGTTTCTACGCGATGAAAATGGCCTGCGGCCATCGATGGCGGGGTATGCGCAGTTGCAGGCGGACCCGGCGAGTTGTGACCTGGTGTTGTTCCATGAGTATTTCCATGGAGAGACAGGGCGCGGCCTGGGGGCGTCGCATCAGACGGGGTGGAGTGCGTTGGTGGCGTTGTTGCTGCAACCGAAATCCTAAGGTCTGTGGTGGAGCAAAATGTGGGAGCGGGCTTGCTCGCGAAGGCGGTGTATCAGTCACAGATCGATCAACTGATAGTCCGCATTCGCGAGCAAGCCCGCTCCCACACAAGCACGCCCGCACAGGGATTCAGGGTTGCCCGTGAATCAGGAAGGGAACAGCTCGCTCAACTTCATTGCCAGCATCATGTCGCCTTCGGTGCGCAGCTTGCCACCCATGAAGGCCTGCATGCCGTCGGTGGAACCGTCAACGATGCCTTCCAGGGTTTCGCTGTCCATGACCAGCGTTACTTGTGCGTCTGGGTTTTCGCCTTCCTGCAGTTCGCAGGTCTTGTCTTTGACGATCAGCGAGAAGTTCTTGGTGTCGTCGATGCGGAAACCGAATACCAGGTCCAGGCCGTCAGCGGCGCTTGGGTTGAATTTGGCTTTCATTGCTTCTACAGCTTTGGCTACGTCAGTCATGGTTTCGATCCTTTTATGGTGAGTCCAGTGACCTTGGGGTCACGGTTGGCCGCAGCTCATCGGAAGGTGATGAGTTGCGGCGCCTTCAACAGTTGCAAGTGGGAGTGGCTGTTGAAGGAAGCCAGGGCCACCTCGCGACCGCGGAATTTCAGCTGGTTGAGCGAGGTGTTAACAATTTGCCAGTTCAGTTCGAAGGCCTGGGCAGCGGGCATCCGGGTAATCAGGTGGAGCAGGGCGGTGATGGTGCCGCCGGAGGTGAACACGGCGATTTTCTGCGCGTTGTCCGCCGCTTCAAGAATGCGCTGCAGGCCACCCTGGACCCGCTCGACAAACCCCAGCCAGCTTTCCAGGCCCGGCGGATCATAGGTGCCGGCCAGCCAGCGCTCGATGATCAGGGCGAAGATGCGCTGGAATTCGCTGCGGTTCTGCGCGGCATTGCGCAGGATCTCCAGGGCTTCGGGTTCGGTGGTGAGCAGGTCGGGGAGCAGGGCGCGGATGATCGCATCGGCGTCGAACTCGTTGAAGGCGCTGTCTACCTCCAAGGCCGGCACCGGCAGGCCGAGGGCGCTGTATTGATCGAACGCGGCGCTGGCGGTGTGCTGCTGGCGACGCAGGTCGCCGGCGATGCAGCGGTCGAACGTCAGGCCCAGTTCGGCCAGGTGGCGCCCGAGCACTTGCGCTTGTTCCACGCCGACGGGCGACAGGACGTCATAGTCGTCTGCACCGAAGGAGGCTTGGCCATGTCGAATCAGATAGATGCTGCCCACGTCCGTTTTCCCGGTACGTTGAAAGTCTGGCGAGGTTATGGGGATGCCTGCGAGCTGTCAATGGAAAAACATACGCTTGTTTTAAAAGCTCGTTGGAACGCTCCGTTGCTGGCGGTTTGATCACTGGCTCGAACGCGGTGCCGCCGGTATGCTTGGGCAATCCGCGCCTGGCGCACTGCACTTGTAAGGAGAAACATGGATTTCCTGGCCGAATACGCGAGCTTTCTGGCGAAGACCGTCACCCTGGTGGTCGCTATTCTGGTGGTACTGATCAGCTTCGCGGCATTGCGCAGCAAAGGTCGTCGCAAGTCCGCCGGCCAATTGCAGGTCAGCAAACTCAATGATTTCTACAAGGGCCTGCGTGAGCGCCTGGAATCAACCCTGCTCGACAAGGACCAGCTCAAGGCCCTGCGCAAGTCCGAAAGCAAAGCCGAAAAGAAGAACAGCAAGAAAAAGCCCGAGGCCAAGCCACGGGTGTTCGTGCTGGATTTCGACGGCGACATCAAGGCCTCGGCCACCGAGAGCCTGCGCCATGAAATCACCGCGTTGCTCAGCCTCGCCACGCCTAAGGACGAAGTGGTCCTGCGCCTGGAAAGCGGCGGCGGCATGGTGCACAGCTACGGCCTGGCCTCGTCGCAACTGGCGCGGATCCGCCAGGCGGGCGTGCCGTTGACCGTGTGCATCGACAAGGTTGCGGCCAGCGGCGGCTACATGATGGCGTGCATCGGCGAGAAAATTATCAGCGCCCCGTTTGCCATTCTCGGTTCGATTGGCGTGGTGGCGCAGTTGCCCAACGTCAACCGCCTGCTGAAAAAACACGACATCGACTTTGAAGTGCTGACCGCCGGCGAGTACAAGCGCACCCTCACGGTGTTTGGCGAAAACACCGAGAAGGGCCGCGAGAAGTTCCAGGAAGACCTGGACATCACCCATCAACTGTTCAAGAACTTCGTGTCGCGCTATCGCCCACAGTTGGCGATTGATGAAGTCGCGACCGGAGAGGTGTGGCTGGGTGTTGCAGCGCTGGACAAGCAACTGGTCGATGAGCTGCAAACCAGCGACGAATACCTGGCGACCAAGGCCAAGACCGCCGAGGTGTTCCACCTGCACTATGCCGAGCGCAAGAGCTTGCAGGAACGTGTCGGCCTGGCGGCCAGCGGTTCCGTGGACCGGGTGCTGCTGACCTGGTGGAACCGTCTGACCCAGCAGCGGTTCTGGTAACCCGACCCCTCGGATCCAAGTGATCCCTTGTGGGAGCGGGCTTGTGTGGGAGCGGGCTTGCTCGCGAAAGCGGTGTACCAGTCACCGGATTTAGCGACTGACACTCCTCATTCGCGAGCAAGCCCGCTCCCACGCACGCCCGCTCCCAGATTGATCGGGTGTCGCATCAACATGCCCACCACCAGCGCCCCTAGCAACCCCAATAATCCTGCGACCCACAGCACCCCGCCAAACCCACCGACAAACGCCTGCCGGGCCAACGGTTGCACACTGGCGCGTGCTGGCTCCGGTAACAGCGCCATCGCCGCCGGCATATCGCCCGCCACCACCCGCGACGCTATGCCGGCCACTTGCGCCTGCCACTGCCTACCGATGCTCGTGCTCAACAACTGCTCGCTCTGACTATTGAGCAGCGCGCCATATACCCCAATGGCCAGCATGATCGCGCTGAAACGCATGGTGGTACTCATCCCCGAGGCCATCCCGGCGCGGTCGCGCGGCACGCAGGCCATGATGTTTTTCTGGGTGTCGCCATTGAGCAAACCCGCGCCGGCGCCAGTGATGGCAATCGCCAGGGCGAAGGGCAGGTAGCCCCCCACATTCACCGCCCAGGCGCTGAGCAGGTTGCCGCAGCCCACCAGGGTCAAACCGATGGCCATCATGGTCGCAGGCGCAAAGCGTCCGGCCAGGCGTGCGCCGATGCGTGGGCACACCAGCATAGTCAGGGCAAATGGCAGCATGCCCAGGCCCGAAGTGATTGCGGAGAAACCCAGGCCGTTCTGCAGGTAGAACGGCAGTAATGTCATCATCACCTGGGCACAACCGGCGTAGGCAAACATCCCCAGCAACGCGCCGATAAAGCGCGGATGACGAAACAGTTGCAAGTCCACCATCGGTCGCTGTTGCAAGCGTTCGACCAGCACAAACACGCCCAACAGCACTGCACCACCCAGCAGGCGTGCATAGGTCAGCGGACTGTCCCAACCTATGCGGTTCGCTTCGATCAGTCCCCAGATCAGGCACAACAGGCTGGCACTGAAGGCCAGGCTGCCCCACGGATCGAGCCGGGCCGATTGGGTATCGCGGGATTCCGGGATCGCGCGCAGCACCAGAGCCATCAGCGCCAGGCCCACAGGCAGGTTGAGGTAGAAAATCCAGCGCCAGCCCAGGTACTCGGTGATCAAGCCGCCCAGGGTCGGCGCGGTGGTCATCGCCACTCCCATGCACGCACCCCAGAACGCCCAGGCCTTGGCACGCTCCACTTCATCGTGGAAGGTATGGCCGATGGACGCCAGGGCCGCGGTCAGCAACAGCGCGGCGCCGACGCCTTTGACAGCACGTGCGACATCCAGCAGCAACGCGGTCGGGGCGGCGCCACAGCCTAGGGAGGCGAGGATAAAAATACCCAGGCCCCAGACCAGCGAGCGTTTGCGCCCGAAACGGTCGGCGAGGCTGCCGGCCGGCAACAGCAGCGCGGCGAAGGCGAGCATGTAGGCGCTGACCACCCATTCGATGTCGGCGAAGTTGGCCCCAAGGTCGCGGGCGATACTCGGCAGGCTCACGGCGACGATATTGGTGTCGAGCACAATCAGCGAGCAGACGCCGGAAGCGGTCAACAGGGTCAGGCGCGGGCTGACCGGGTTCATGATCCGATTACCTTGCAGGCAATGAGTGGTTTGAAGTGGATATGCATCGCAAAGGCTCTGTGCTGTTAGGATAGTCCCAGCTTATCGCCAGCACTTGGCGCCTTTGTTAGGCGCCAGGTACAACTTCATTACCTTTGAGCTAACCCTGCGATGGACATCCGCCATTTCCGCTATTTCCTGGCTGTTGCCCGGCACTGCAACTTCACCCGCGCCGCCGAACAACTGGGGATCGCGCCGCCGACCTTGAGTCGGCAGATCCAGGACATGGAAACCGCTCTGGGTACGCGCTTGTTTATCCGTCAACAGCGCGAGGTCAGCCTGACCGAAGCGGGCGCGGCCCTGATGCCGGAAGCCGAAGCTACCGTGCGCCAATTCGAGCTCGCTCAGCGTAAGGCCCAGCGAGCCGGGCGTGGTGAAATCGGCCATATCGAGTTGGGCTATGTGGCGTCCGCGGTGTATAGCGGGCTGTTGCAACGGCAGATGCAGGCGTTCGGCCAGGCATTTGCCGATGTCAGTGTGAATGTGCGCGAGTGCGCCATGGCTACGCTGCCGGGCGCGGTGGCGGATGGGCGCTATGACATCGGCTACGTTCGTTCGCCCATGACCCTGCCCGATGGCGTAGAAGCGGTGCGCCTGGACAGTGAAGGTTTTGTCCTCGCACTGCCCCAGGATTCCTGGCTGCTGGGCCTGAAGGCCATCGGTTGTGAACACCTGCAAAATGAAACCTTCATCTTGCCCGAGCAGATCAGCGGCACGCTGCATGTCGCGACCCAGGGCGGTTTTGCGCCACGCCTGGGCCCGCAGCCAGGTGGTTTGGTCGCGGTGTTGGCGCTGGTTTCGCTGGGGCAAGGGGTGGCGGTGGTGCCGTCATCGGTGGTGGGGCATGTGGCCTTGCCGAACGTGGTCTACCGGCCGATTCAAGGCAGTGAGGCGTCTTCGTGGTTGTCGCTGATCCACCGGCGCTTCGAAAAAGCCCCCGCCGTGGCGCGGTTTATCCAGTTGGCCAAGGCGGCCGGCCGGACATGATTACAGATCTTGTAATAGTTTTGCGCTGTAGGAAATTTGCTTTGCGGTTGTACGATTCAAGTCCTTTTCTTGTCGCAGGACTTGCATGAACACCCTCTCGGAGCCCCCCAGTCGTCTTTCCCCAAGACATCCGCTGCCGCCGTTTCCGCTCAAGCACCCCGTATTTCGACTGCTAGTCTTGTCCCGGTCCACTGACCGCGCATTGCCGTGTCCGGCATTCTGATAATCGAACAAAGAGACTCTATAAATGGAATGGTTAGCGGATCCAACGGCCTGGCTCGGCCTGTTGACTTTGATTGTGCTGGAACTGGTGCTGGGTATCGACAACCTGGTGTTTATCGCCATCCTGGCAGACAAACTGCCGCCGGAGCAGCGTGACCGTGCGCGGTTGATCGGTTTGTCCCTGGCGTTGCTGATGCGCCTGGGCTTGCTGGCAAGTATTTCGTGGTTGGTGACGCTTACCCAGCCGTTGTTCGAAGTGTTCGACAAGAGCTTCTCCGGTCGCGACCTGATCATGCTGTTTGGTGGTGTGTTCCTGTTGTTCAAGGCCACCATGGAATTGCATGAGCGCCTCGAAGGCCATGTGGCCCAGCGTACGGGCAATGTGGCCTACGCGATGTTCTGGCCGATCGTGGCGCAGATCGTGGTGCTCGACGCGGTGTTCTCCCTCGATGCGGTGATCACCGCCGTGGGCATGGTCGATGAGTTGGCAGTGATGATGATCGCGGTGATCATTTCCATCGGCCTGATGATCGTCGCGAGCAAGCCGTTGACCCGCTTCGTCAACGCGCACCCGACGGTGATCATGCTCTGCCTGGGCTTCTTGATGATGATCGGTTTCGCTCTGACCGCCGAAGGCCTGGGCTTCCATATTCCCAAGGGCTACTTGTATGCGGCCATCGGTTTTTCGATCCTGATCGAGGTGTTCAACCAGATTGCCCGTGCCCGCCGCAAGAAGTCGGCGCAAGGCGTGCTGCCGGTGCGTGAGCGCACCGCCCATGCGGTAATGCGTTTGCTGGGCGGTCGCAGCCTGGCGGTGGAAGAGGTTGGTGAAGAGGTGGCCGACTTGCTTGGTGAGCCCGATACCGCCCAGGGCCCGCTGTTTGATCGCCGCGAGCGCGTGATGATCAGCGGTGTGCTGCAATTGGCCGAGCGGCCGATTCGTACGCTGATGACGCCGCGCGCCAAGGTTGATTACATCGATCTGGCGGACGATGCAGAGACGATTCGCCTGAAACTGATGCATTCGTCCTACTCGCGTCTGCCGTTGATCCGCAACGGCGCGGTGGATGAACCGCTGGGTTTTGTGCACAAGAAGGAACTGCTCAAGGAATACCTGGCCGGCAACCAGCCGAACCTGGAACACCTGGCACGCCGGGCGATCAACCTGCTGGAGAGTTTTTCGATCCTCAACGCCCTGGAGCAGATGCGCCAGGAGTCCACCCACATCGCCTTCGTGATCAACGAGTTCGGTGACTTCATGGGCGTGTTGAGCATGACCGACATCCTTGAATCCATCGCCGGTGAATTGCCGGATGCCAGCGAAATCGAGGGGCCGGATATTGTCGAGGAGGGCGCCGGGTTCCGTGCCAATGGCGCAATGAACCTGAACCAACTGCGCCAGCGTACCGGCTTTCAGGCAGTGGCGACCGAGGATTACCAGACCCTCGCCGGCCTGGTGATGAGCCTGCTGGACCGCTTGCCAATGGTCGGCGACAGCCTGGCGTACGAAGGCTGGCGCCTGACCGTGGCCGCGGTCGAAGAGCGACGGGTCACTCAGGTGACGATGGTGCGTGAACCGTAAAGCAGTCCTTGCCTGCGTGTGTTGACACATACAGCGCCCGGTTGGCCTTGAACGGCACCGGGTTGAGGATGTCGCCATCCTTACCCGGGTTCGGTCGAGACTGCCTTGAGCCGCGTAGATGGCCATCAGGGGTGTGCAAGGACTAGCAGGCGTAGCGGGCGAACGTGTCTTCAACGAATTGGTCTTGACCTTCTGGGGCGCCTAAACCCTTGAATGCCTCTTTCAACTCTCCGTTGAGGTAGATCAACCAGGTCGGGGTGCCCTTTACCTCCGGGTGGCGAGGAGTGTTTTCACAGTCAAGCACCATGCTCACGACCTCGGGGTAGTTGGCGGCAACCCTTTCAAACAGCGGCACGGCCTGAGAACAAGCGGGGCAGCGGGCTGAAACAAACAGCAAAAATACTGGGCGTGAGCTGCTCAGTACCTGTCGGTAGTCCTCGGCATTGGCAATCGTCGCAGTGGCAAGTCCCATGACAGCCTTCCTCTTGCGCGGCGGTAGTTGTCGCCAACGCTAAATCGAGGATTGAGCAGCGTCTACTGTCAATCTTCACAGGTCCCGGTCACGCTCCAAGCGCTCGCGGGCCTTGCGCGCCTGGCTCGCGCATTTCTTGTATTCCAGATTGTCCCGCGAGGCCTTGGCCTGGCGATAGCCGTGGTGGTTCTGGCTGGTGTAGTTGGTGCTCAAGGTGTCCTTGAGCTTGCGCAGTTCTTCCTTGCAGTCGCGGCGATCGTTGCTGGCGCAGGCGCTGCCGGCCACCAGCAAGGAAAGCAAAACCAGGGTAAGACGAAACTTCATCAGGGCACGGTCCTTGTAGGCGGGCATGTGCAAAGGCTAGCCGAGCATGGGGATTTTTCCACGGTGCGCGCGCACCGCAACGGTGCGCGGTAACGCTGTTTTGGCGCGCCCGACTGGGGCCTGTCACCGCAGTGTGTGGCCTGGGGTAGCACGGTGGGCGCAGATGCTGGCGTATCGCCGTATTGCCCGCGACGATTTATCTGGCTGATTTATAAAGAATTTATTCCCCGCGTATTTTTCTATTTCGGCGTGTGGCACACTTTCTGCTGTCTATTCCGTTGTTACATACTAAGTTCCGGTATAGCGGAATACACAACTCCTGGAGTGCTTGTCATGCATCACCGACCTTCCGTATTCAAAGCGTGTGTTTTTCTCTTCGCCGCCTCGGCGTCCCTCGCAAGCCAAGTGCAGGCGGCGGACAGCAAGCTCGATGATGTGCTCAAGCGTGGGCACTTGATCGTGGGTACAGGCAGTACCAATGCGCCGTGGCACTTCCAGGGAGCGGATGGCAAGTTGCAGGGGTTTGATATCGACATCGGCCGCATCGTGGCCAAGGGGTTGTTCAACGACCCGAGCAAAGTCGAATTTGTGGTGCAGTCGTCCGACGCACGGATTCCCAACCTGCTGACCAACAAGGTCGACATGAGTTGCCAGTTCATCACCGTCACCGCCAGCCGCGCTCAGCAGGTCGCGTTTACCCTGCCGTACTACCGCGAAGGCGTCGGCCTGCTATTGCCGAACAACAGCAAGTACAAAGAGATTGAAGACCTGCAAGCCGCTGGCGACGGCGTTACCGTGGCGGTGCTGCAAAACGTCTACGCCGAAGAACTGGTGCATCAGGCCCTGCCAAAAGCCAAGGTCGACCAATACGACAGCGTCGACCTGATGTACCAGGCTGTGAACTCCGGCCGCGCCGATGCCGCCGCCACCGACCAGTCCTCGGTCAAATACCTGATGGTGCAGAACCCTGGCCGCTATCGCAGCCCGACCTACGCCTGGAGCCCGCAGACCTACGCGTGCGCGGTCAAGCGTGGCGACCAGGACTGGCTGAACTTCGTCAACACCGCCCTGCATGAAGCCATGACCGGTGTCGAGTTCCCCACCTACCAAGCCTCGTTCAAGCAGTGGTTCGGCGTCGATCTGCCATCGCCGGCGATTGGTTTTCCTGTCGAGTTCAAGTGATTCGTGACAACCGGGGCGCCGCGAACGGCGCCCCTATTAGGTATTGCTGACCATGAACTATCAGTTGAACTTTGCCGCCGTGTGGCGCGATTTCGACACTTTGCTGGCGGGGCTCGGCCTGGGCCTACAGCTGGCACTGCTGTCGATCGCCATCGGTTGCGTGATCGGCCTGCTGATGGCGTTTGCCATGCTGTCCAAGCACCGCGCGTTGCGAATCTTCGCCTCGGTGTACGTGACAGTGGTGCGCAACACGCCGATCCTGGTGCTGATCCTGTTGATCTACTTTGCGCTGCCGTCGTTGGGCATCCGCCTCGACAAAATCCCGTCCTTCATAATCACGCTGTCGCTGTACGCCGGTGCCTACCTGACCGAAGTATTCCGTGCCGGGCTGTTGAATATTCCCAAGGGGTTGCGTGAAGCCGGCCTGGCCATCGGCCTGGGCGAGTGGCGCATCCGTGCCTACATCACCGTGCCGGTGATGCTGCGCAACGTGCTGCCGGCGCTGTCGAACAACTTTATTTCGCTGTTCAAGGACACCTCGCTGGCCGCTGCCATTGCGGTGCCGGAGCTAACCTATTACGCCCGCAAGATCAACGTCGAAAGCTACCGGGTGATTGAAACCTGGCTGGTCACGACAGCGCTCTACGTGGCTGCCTGTTACCTCATTGCCATGCTGCTCCGTTACTTGGAACAGCGTCTGGCGATCCGTCGTTAAGGAGGGTTCCCATGTACGAGTCCCCCAGCTGGTTGCATGAGTTGTGGATCGCCCGGGATACCCTGTGGGCGGGCTTTCAAGCCAGCGTGTATGTGTCAGCGCTGGCGATTATCTTCGGCACCCTGATCGGCATCGTCGCCGGGTTGATCCTGACCTACGGCAAGTTCTGGATGCGGGCGCCGTTTCGCCTGTATGTGGATCTGATCCGTGGCACGCCGGTGTTTGTGCTGGTGCTCGCGTGTTTCTACATGCTGCCGGCGCTCGGTTGGCAAATCAGCGCGTTCCAGGCCGGTGCGGTCGGGTTGACACTGTTTTGCGGTTCTCACGTCTCGGAGATCGTGCGCGGCGCGCTGCAAGCCATCCCCCGTGGGCAACTGGAAGCGGGCAAGGCGATTGGCCTGACATTCCAACAGTCCCTGGCCTACGTGCTGCTGCCACAGGCACTGCGGCAGATCCTGCCGACGTGGGTCAATTCCTCCACGGAAATCGTCAAGGCCTCGACTTTGCTTTCGGTCATCGGCGTGGCCGAGTTGCTGTTGAGTACCCAGCAAGTCATCGCGCGTACCTTCATGACCCTGGAGTTCTATCTGTTCGCCGGGTTTCTGTTCTTTGTCATCAACTACGCCATCGAGTTATTCGGGCGCTACATTGAAAAGCGGGTGGCCTTGCCATGAACCAACCTCAAACAGAGCAAGCACTGCTCAACATTCGCGGCCTGCGTAAACAGTACGGCGACGTGGAAGTACTCAAGGGCGTCGACCTGAGCATGCAGCGCGGCAACGTGGTCACGTTGATCGGCTCCAGCGGCTCGGGCAAGACCACGCTGCTGCGCTGTGTCAACCTGCTGGAAGAGTTTCAGGGCGGGCAGATCACGCTTGACGGCGAGTCCATCGGCTACAGCGAAATCGCCGGCAAGCGCGTGCGTCACCCTGAGCGCGTGATCTCCCAGCACCGCGCAATGACCGGCATGGCGTTCCAGCAGTTCAACCTGTTCCCCCATTTGACCGCGTTGCAAAACGTCACCCTCGGCCTGCTCAAGGTCAAGAAGATGGGCAAGGACGAAGCCGTGGCATTGGCGGAAAAATGGCTCGACCGCGTAGGCTTGTTGGAGCGGCGCAACCATTTCCCCGGCCAGCTTTCCGGCGGCCAGCAACAGCGCGTGGCGATTGCCCGGGCGATTGCGATGAACCCCAGCCTGATGCTGTTCGATGAAGTCACCTCGGCCCTCGACCCGGAACTGGTTGGCGAAGTGCTCAGCGTGATCAAGGGCCTGGCGGAAGAGGGCATGACCATGTTGCTGGTCACCCACGAAATGCGCTTCGCCTATGAAGTGTCCGACAAGATCGTTTTCATGAACCAGGGCCGCATTGAAGAGCAGGGCTCGTCGAAGGACATCTTCGAGCGCCCGCAATCGCCGCGCCTGGCGGAATTTCTCAAGAACATTCGTTTTTAATCAGGAGGCTATTTTTATGAGCATTACTCGTTACGGCACCGGCAGCACTGCCGGCGGCGGCCAGCCACGTCCTTTCGCCCGTGCGGTGGAAGCGGACGGCTGGCTCTACGTCTCGGGCCAAGTGCCAGCGGTGGACGGTGAAATCATCAACGGTGGCATCGTCGAGCAAACCCGGCAGACCATGCGCAATGTGGTAGCGATCCTCGAAGAAGCCGGCTACGAACTCAAAGACGTGGTCCGCGTTGGCGTATGGCTGGAAGACCCACGGGACTTCTGGAGTTTCAACAAGGTGTTCGGCGAATACTTCACCCCGGAACACGCACCGGCGCGCGCCTGTGTGCAGGCCAATATGATGGTCGATTGCAAGGTGGAGATCGATTGCGTGGCCTACAAGAAAAAAGGCTAAATGCAGCGATCTGAAGACCCCCGCAGCGCCAATGTGGGAGCTGGCTTGCCTGCGATGACGGAGTGTCAGGCAACCCATGCCTGACTGACCCACCGCTTTCGCGGGCAAGCCCGCTCCCACAGGGGTTCACTGTGCAGCATTACTACTATGACCGGACCGAAAACTGCCATGACCGAAGACACCATCAAACGCCGCGCCAAAGGCCTGGACCGGGCGTTCGATATTCTTGATTTCCTCAAGGAAATCGGCCAGCCCCTGCGCCCGAATGATATTGCCAGCGGCATCGGCAGCCCCAAGTCCACGGTCTACGAACTGGTCGCCTCGCTGCTGGAGCGACGCATTCTGGAGACGGTAGGCAAAGACGGTCACGTCTACCTTGGTCGCCAGCTGTATTTTCTCGGCCAGGCGCACCTGCGCCACTTCGACCTGACCCGCGAGGCCGACCACGCCTTGCAGGAAATCGTCAGCCAGACCCACGAAACCGCGCAGATGTGCCTGCTCAACGGGCGCAAATACACGGTGGCGCTGATGCGCGAGGGCGAGCGGCATTTCCGTATTTCTTCGGACATCGGCGAAAACGCGCCGATCCCCTGGACGGCCTCCGGGCGCCTGCTGCTGGGGCATCTGAGCGACCAGCAGATCATCGACCTGATCGACCAGGACGATTTCATCCTGCCGGACGGTGAGCGCTTGCCGCTGGAGACCTTCCTGGCACAGATCCGCCAGGCCACCCTCGATGGCTTCTTCTCCTTTGACAGCGTGGCCGACACCTTTACCCACTGTTTTGCCGCCCCGGTGCGGGACGCGCAAGGCATCAGCATTGCGACCCTGTGCATCGTCGCCCCAAGGGCCGATGCGCTGAAAAACTACAACGACTATCGCCGGGTGTTGATCGACAGCGCCAACAGCCTGGCCCGTCGCATCAACGAATAGGAGCATTTCATGTCTGCCATCAATGCCGTTGAAAAAGGCGCCGCCGCCGTCGGTGCCCATCTGGTCCGTGACGTCAGCCTGCCGGCCCTGGTGCTGCACCGCGACGCCCTGGAACACAACATCCGCTGGATGCAAACGTTCGTCAGCAACAGTGGCGCCGAGCTGGCGCCCCATGGCAAGACCAGCATGATGCCGGCGCTGTTCCAGCGTCAGATCGCCGCCGGTGCCTGGGGCATTACCCTGGCCAACGCCGTGCAGACCCGTGCTGCCTACGCCGGTGGCGTTCGCCGCGTATTGATGGCCAACCAACTGGTGGGTGCGCCGAACATGGCGTTGATCGCCGACCTGTTGGCGGACAAGGATTTCGATTTCCACTGCATGGTCGATCATCCAGACAACGTCGCCGACCTCGGGCTGTTCTTTGCCGCCCGTGGCCTGCGCCTCAATGTGATGATCGAATACGGCGTGGTCGGCGGCCGTTGCGGCTGCCGCAGCGAGCAGCAAGTGCGCGACCTGGCCAAGGCGATCCAGGCCCAGCCGGCCCTGGCGCTGACCGGTATCGAAGGTTATGAAGGGGTGATCCACGGCGAGCACGCTATCAGCGGTATCCGCGACTTTGCCGCGAGCCTGGTGCGCCTGGCGGTGGATTTGCAGAACAACGGTTCTTTCGACCTGGCCAAGCCGATCATCAGCGCATCGGGGTCGGCCTGGTACGACCTGATCGCCGAGTCGTTCGAAACACAAAACGCCGCCGGCCGCTTCCTCAGCGTGCTGCGTCCCGGCAGTTATGTGGCCCACGACCACGGTATCTACAAAGACGCGCAATGCTGCGTACTCGAGCGTCGCAGCGACCTCAACGAAGGCCTGCGCCCGGCGCTGGAAGTCTGGGCCCACGTGCAATCGCTGCCCGAGCCGGGCTTCGCGGTGGTTGCCCTGGGCAAGCGCGACGTGGCCTACGACGCCGGGTTGCCGGTGCCGCTCAAGCGCTACAAGGCCGGGATCGTGCCCGCCGAGGGCGAGGATGTGAGCGGGTGCAAGGTCACGGCGGTGATGGACCAGCATGCGTTCATGAGCGTGGCGCCGGGGGTTGAGTTGCGTATTGGTGACATTATTTCGTTCGGTACTTCGCACCCGTGCCTGACGTTTGACAAGTGGCAGGTGGGTTGCCTGGTGGATGAGCAGTTGCAGGTGGTCGAGAGCTTGCATACCTGTTTCTAGACCGAGTCGAGCCCTTCGCGAGCAAGCCCGCTGCCACAGTTGACGGTATTCACAAATAGAAATCTGTGAACCCAATCCAATGTGGGAGCGGGCTTGCTCGCGAAGAGGCCATCAGCCACACCCGAGACCCCATCATGACTGCTCACCCCCACATCGCCCTCATCGGCGAATGCATGATCGAACTGCAACACCGCGCCGACGGCAGCCTGCACCAGAGCTTCGGCGGCGACACCCTCAACACGGCGGTGTACCTGCGCCGCGAGCTGGGCAGCCTAGGCCGCGTCGATTACGTCACCGCCCTGGGCGATGACAGCTTCAGCGACGCCATGTGCCAGCAATGGCGCGACGAAGGCCTCGGCCTGGACATGGTCCAGCGCCTGCCGGGACGTTTGCCGGGGTTGTACTGCATCCAGACCGACGCCAGCGGCGAGCGCAAATTTCTTTACTGGCGCAACGAAGCCGCCGTGCGCGACTGCTTCACCACGCCTGCCGCCGCGCCGATCCTGGCGGCCTTGCCGGGCTACGACGTGGTGTATTTCAGCGGCATCACCCTGGCGGTGCTCGGCGAAGTCGGCCGCGAGCGCTTGTTGCAAGCCCTGGTCGAAACCCGCCGGCGCGGGGGCAAGGTGGTGTTTGACAACAACTACCGGCCGCGTTTATGGGCCAGCGTCGAAGCGGCGCGTGTGGCCTATCACAAGGTATTGGCCGAGGTGGATATGGCCTTGCTGACCGAAGATGACGAGCGCGGGTTGTTTGGTTATGCCAGCAGTGAGCAGGTGTTTGCGGCGTATCCGGGGATTGACGAAGTGGTGCTCAAGCGTGGCGCGCAGGAATGCCTGATCCGTTTCAAGGGCGAGCACTTTGCCGTGCCGGCGCTGAAGGTTGAGAAGGTGGTGGATACGACGGCGGCAGGGGACTCGTTCAGTGCGGCGTATCTGGCCAGTCGCTTGAAGGGCGGCTCGCCGGAGCAAGCGGCGGTGGCGGGGCATGGGTTGGCGAGTCGGGTGATTCAAGTACCAGGGGCGTTGATCCCTCGGTGAATGGCCGCCTGCGGCGGATCGCGGGCAAGCCCGGCTCCCACATTCGACCGCATTCCTTCAAACAAAACGCGGTCACCTGTGGGAGCTGGCTTGCCTGCGATAGCGGCCTCAAGCCAACCCTCAATCCCGGTAAAACACCTGCACCAGGTGATACCCAAACTTGCTCTTGACCGGCCCATGCACCACCCGCAGCGGCTTCTTGAAGATCACCGCATCAATCGCCCCGACCATCTGCCCCGGCCGGATCTCGCCCAAATCCCCACCGCGCTTGCCCGATGGGCAGGTGGAGTACTTCTTGGCCAGCACGTCAAAGGCTTCGCCCTTGGCAATGCGCTGTTTGAGTTGTTCGGCTTCTTCGCTGGTTTTCACCAGGATATGACGGGCTTGGGCTTTCATTGATCTCTACCAGGTACGTGCAACGGCGCGCGATTATGCCTGAACTCACTCGACGACGCTGATCATGCTGCGGATTTTCGTGGCCAGCAGGTCGATGGAAAACGGCTTGGCCACCATGTCCATGCCGTCCTCCAGGAAGCCTTGGCGCTCGGCGGCTTTTTCCGCGTAACCGGTCATGAACAACACGCGCAGGCCCGGGCGGTGCTGGCGGGCGATCTCGGCCAATTGCCGGCCGTTCATGCCCGGCAGGCCGACGTCGGTGACCAGCAGGTCCACGCGCAGATCCGATTCCAGCAGCGGCAAGGCGGTGCGTGCATCCGCCGCCTGATGCGCGGTGTAGCCCAATTCGCCGAGCACATTGACCACCAGCATGCGCACCGCCGGGTCATCTTCGACCACCACCACGGCTTCACCCGCCAGGGCCACCGGCGCTTCACCGACGCTGGCCGGCAGGCTGCTTTCCAGCGCGGTGCCATGCAGGCGCGGCAGGTACAGACGCACGCAGGTGCCCTGGCCCGGTTCGCTGTGGATGGTCACGTGCCCGCCGGACTGCTGGGCAAAGCCGTAGATCATCGACAGCCCAAGGCCGGTGCCCTGGCCGATGGGTTTGGTGGTGAAGAACGGGTCGAACGCCTTGGCGAGGATTTTCGGTGCCATGCCGGAGCCGTTGTCGCATACGCCGAGCATCACGTAGTCACCGGCTTTGACTGGTTCCAGGGTGGTGATGTCGGTGCCGTCGAGGTAGCTGTTGGCGGTTTCGATCAGCAGTTCACCACCGTCGGGCATGGCGTCGCGGGCGTTGATCACCAGGTTGAGCAGAGCGTTTTCCAGCTGGCTGGCGTCGGTGTTCACCGGCCAGATGTCGTGGCCCAATTGCACCTTGAGGTTGATATGGGCGCCCTTGGTGCGGCGGAACAACTCTTCAAGGGACGCCACCAGCTGGTTCGGGTCGAGCGGGCGGCGGTCCAGGGATTGGCGCCGCGAGAAGGCCAGCAAGCGGTGGGTGAGGGCGGCGGCGCGATGGGCGGAGGACACGGCGGCATCGGTAAAACGGCCGATGTCTTCACTGCGCCCGGCGGCGATGTAACGCTGCATCAGGTCCAGGCTGCCGATGATGCCGGTGAGCATATTGTTGAAATCGTGGGCAATGCCGCCCGTGAGCTGGCCGACCGCTTCCATCTTTTGCGCATGGCGCAGCGCATCTTCGGCGCGCTCGCGTTCGAACATTTCGTTTTGCAGGCGCTGGTTGGCCTCGGCCAATGCCTGGGTGCGCTGGGCCACGCGCTCTTCGAGGTTTTCGTTGAGGTGGCGCAGGGCTTCCTCGGTGAGTTTGCGTTCGGTCTCGTCGATCACAAAGATGTAGAAGCCGTTCACCGAGCCGTCGTTGCTGAAGCGCGGCAGGTACTTCATCAGCGCATGGCGCGGGCGCCCGTCGCGGTGTGGAGTGATGGTCAGGAAACTGCATGCCTTGCCGTTGAGCGCGGCGTTGATCTGGTCCTGGCGCCCGGCATACACCTCGTCGCCGAGCACTTCGCGGATGGTCTTGCCGTACAGCTCCTGGGGCGTCATGCCGTACCAGTCCAGGTACGCGCTGTTGTTCAGGCGAAAGCGTTGCTCGTGGTCGACATAGCCGATCAGCACCGGCATGGCGTTGATGATCAACTGCAGCTCGGTCTGGCTTTGGCGCAGGGCCTGTTCGGTGTGCTTGCGTTCGGTGAGGTCCAGGGCGGCGCCGAGAAAGCGCGCCGGGCGGCCCTGATGGTCCTTGTAGCAACGCCCGCGGGCGAACACCCAGCGCACGGTGCCGTCGGCTTGTTGCAGGCGGTATTCCTCGGCGTACTCGGTGCCGAAGGTGATGCAGTGCTTGATGCTGCGCGTCACCATGCCACGGTCTTCGGGATGCACGCCGTGCAGGTAGTCGCTGATCGGCAGCAGCTCGGCCGTATCCGGGTCGACGCCGTGCAGGTAGGCGAAGTGGGCGTCGGCAATAAAGCGGTCTTCGGCGATGTCCCAATCCCAGGTGCCGACGGCGTCCGTCGCTGCCAGCGCCAGTTGCAGGCGTTGCTCGGTGTTGTGCTGAGCCTTGCGGCGCTCGTTGGTTTCGATGGCGGTGACCAGGATGCCGGCCACGCTGCCACTTTCATCGCGGATCGGGCTGTAGGTCAGGTCCAGCCAGATTTCCATGTCGCGGTTGTTGCGTTGCAGGACGAAGGGCTGCTCGCTGAACGTGCGTACCTGGCCGCTGAGCACCGCGTCGTAGATCGGTGCGGTAAAGCTGTGCAATTCCGGCCAGGTCTGGTGCGCCGGCTGGCCGAGCGCCTGTGGGTGCTTGTTGCCTGCCAGGGCGGCGAAGCCGTCGTTGTACAGTTGGGTCAGTTGGCTGCCCCACAGCAGGAGCATCGGCATCGGCGAGTGGACGACAATATCCACCGCCGTACGCAGGCTTTGCGGCCAGTTTTTGGCTTCACCGAGAGGGCTTTGCGCCCAGTCCAGCCGTGCGATCAATGCGCCGGCTTCGCTGACGGTGGATGTTCCATTCATGAAAAAGCCCTGAGCGTAACGCTTTGAAATATGACAAACGCCGATTATCCCGTGACAAGGGAACGGCTGACTACCCCTCGAAAAATAGCATGCATTGGGGTTTTGTCTTCAAATGAGTGGCTCAGGGCTGAAACCTTTCATCTATCAAGCCAGTTCAGGCCGGTCGCGAAACTGCTCCAAGGCCTCGGGATTGGCCAGCGCATCGGTGTTTTTCACCGGCTCGCCGTGTACCACATTGCGCACTGCCAATTCGACGATCTTGCCGCTGATGGTGCGCGGGATGTCGGTGACGGCGAGGATCTTCGCCGGCACATGGCGCGGCGTGGTGTTGGCGCGGATGACGTGGCGGATCTGCTGCTCCAGCGCCTCATCCAGGGCGATGCCGTCGCCCAGGCGTACAAACAGCACCACCCGTACGTCATCCTGCCAACGTTGGCCGATGGCCAGGCTTTCCATGACTTGCGGGACTTTTTCCACCTGGCGATAGATCTCTGCCGTGCCGATTCGCACGCCGCCGGGGTTGAGCACGGCGTCGGAGCGCCCGTGGATCAGCAGGCTGCCGTTCGGGCGTTGCTCGGCGTAGTCGCCCTGGGCCCAGACGCCAGGGAACTGGCTGAAATACGAGGCGCGCAGCTTCGTCTGGTGCGGATCGTTCCACAAGCCGATGGGCATCGCCGGGAAGTGCCGGGTGCAGACCAACTCGCCTTTTTCACCGATCAACGGCTGGCCGCGGTCGTTCCACACCTCAATGGCCATCGCCAGGCTCTTGCACTGCATCTCGCCCCGGCGCACCGGCAGCACCGGGTTGCCGATCACAAAGCAGGACACAATATCGGTGCCGCCAGACATGGACGACAGGCACAGCTCGCCCTTGATCTCGCGGTACACGTAGTCGTAGCTCTGTGGCGAGAGGGGCGAGCCGGTGGAGATCAAGCCTTTGAGGCTGCGCAAATCGTGACTCAAGCGCGGTTGCAGACCGGCCTTTTCCAGGGTGGCGAGAAACTTGGGGCTGGTGCCGAACACGCTGATCTGTTCGGCATCGATCAAGTCGAGCAAGCGCTCGGGCCCAGGGTGGAACGGCGAACCGTCATACAGCACCGCTGTGGCGCCGATGGCCAGTACCGACACCAGCCAGTTCCACATCATCCAGCCGCAGGTGGTGTAGTAGAACAGGCAATCCTCACGGCACAGATCGGCATGCAGGCCGTGTTCCTTGAGGTGCGTGAGCAGCACGCCGCCGGTGCCGTGGATGATGCACTTGGGCACCCCGGTGGTGCCGCTGGAATAAAGGATGTACAGCGGATGATCGAACGGCACCGCGACGAATTGCGGATCGCCGCCGGGTCGGTAGAAGTCGTCCCACAGGGCGACGTTGGCCGCGCTCCGGTAGTCCTCGACCCGCGCCTGGGGCTTGGCGTACGGCACCACGATCAGTTGCTCCAGGGACGGCAGGCGTTCGAGGATTTCATTGAGCTTGGCGCTTTGATCGATATCTTTGCCCGCATAGCGATAACCGGCGCAGCTGATCAGCACCTTGGGTTCGATCTGGCCGAAGCGGTCGATTACACCCTGGGTGCCGAAATCCGGCGATGAGCATGACCAGATCGCGCCAAGGCTGGTGGTGGCAAGCATGCCCACCAGGGTTTGCCAGGTATTGGGCATGCACGCGGCGACGCGGTCGCCCTGGGTCACGCCGATGGCCCGCAGGCTTGTTTGCAGGCCCGCGACGTGTGCGGCCAGTTCGGCGTAGGTCAACTGCTCGCGCTGGCCGTCTTCGCTGATGGCGACCACGGCGGGGTGATCGTCGCGGCGGCGCAGCAGGTGCTCGGCAAAATTCAGGGTGGCGCCGGGGAACCATTGGGCGCTGGGCATGGCGCTTTGTTCAATCAGTACGGCGCTGGGCGGGCTGCGAAACTGCACGTCGAAAAAGCTGACGATGGCCTGCCAGAAGTCGGGGCGCTGGTCGATGCTCCACTGGTGCAGGGCGGGGTAGTCGTTGAGTTGCACGTTGTAGTGGCTGTTGATGTAGCGGCGGAACTGGTCCATGCGCGTATTGGCGATGCGTTCCGGGGAGGGTTGCCAGAGGATGTCGGACATTGCGAGATCTCTTGTTCTTGTTTGAGTCTGCCAGGCAACACAGGCCCAATGTGGGAGCGGGCTTGCTCGCGAAGGCGGAGTATCAGTCACAGATGCTTGGGCTGAACCACCGCCTTCGCGAGCAAGCCCGCTTCCACACAAGCCCTTGCCTACATTTGTATCTCCAGTGTTGTCTAGGTTTGCGTTTATTGGGCCAACCAGCCGCCATCGATGTTCCACGCCGCACCACGCACTTGGCTGCCGGCTTCGCTGCACAGGAACAGCACCAACTCACCCAACTGCGGCGGCGTCACAAATTCCAGCGACGGCTGCTTCTCTGCCAGCAAATCATGCTGCGCTTGCTGCGGGTCCACGCCCGTGGCGATGCGATCATCAATCTGCTTCTGCACCAGCGGCGTCAATACCCAGCCCGGGCAGATGGCGTTGCACGTCACGTTGCTGGTCGCGGTCTCCAGGCCCACCACCTTGGTCAGGCCAATCACGCCGTGCTTGGCCGCCACATAGGCCGCCTTGCCCACCGAACCGACCTGGCCGTGTACCGAGGCGATGTTGACGATGCGCCCCCAGCCCTTGGCTTTCATGCCCGGCAGGCTCAAGCGCGTGCTGTGGAACACCGACGACAGGTTGATGGCGATGATCGAATCCCAGCGCTCGGTGGGGAAGTCTTCCACCGCCGCCACATGCTGGATGCCGGCGTTGTTGACCAGAATGTCGACGCCGCCGAACTCGCGCTCGGCGTAGGCGAGCATGTCGGCGATCTGCGCCGGGTCGCTGACGTCGGCCGGGTGATGCCCGACCTTGCCGCCGAACGCCTGCACCTGGGCGATCACCGCGCTGGCGTCGCCGAAGCCGTTGAGGATCAGGTTGGCGCCGGCTTTGGCCAGGCTCAATGCGATGCCCAGGCCGATACCGCTGGTGGAACCGGTGACCAGGGCGGTCTTGCCGTTCAATGTCGTCATGAAAACCTCACACAATGCCAGTGGCGTAGAAAGTACCGATCACCACGAACACCGCGAGGGTCTTGATAATCGTAATGCCGAAAATGTCCTTGTAGGCTTCGCGGTGGGTCAGGCCGGTGACCGCCAGCAGCGTGATCACCGCGCCGTTGTGGGGCAGGGTGTCCATGCCGCCGCTGGCCATGGCGGCGACGCGGTGCAGCACTTCAAGGGGGATATTGGCCGCATGGGCTGCTGAAATAAAGCTCTCGGACATGGCCGCCAGCGCAATGCTCATGCCACCCGACGCGGACCCGGTGATACCGGCCAGTAGCGTCACGGTGATCGCTTCGTTGACCAGCGGGTTGGGAATGCCCTTGAGCCAGTCTGCCAGTACCAAAAAGCCCGGCAGCGAGGCAATCACCGCGCCGAAGCCGTATTCCGACGCGGTGTTCATCGCCGCCAGCAACGCGCCGCTGACCGCGCTTTTGCTGCCTTCGGCAAGCTTGCTTTTGATCGCGGAGAAGCCGAACACCAGCACCACGATAATCCCCACCAGCAACGCAGCCTGCACCGCCCAGATCGCAGTGAGCTTGGCGATCTCGGTGGTCACCGGCGCGCTCATGCCCGGCAGCGCGAGGCTGTGGGTCTTGCCGTACCACTGCGGGATCCAGTGGGTGAACAGCAGGTTCATCACCCCCACCAGGATCAGCGGCGACAGCGCGATCCACGGGTTGGGCAGCGCCAGGTTTTCAGCGGTTTCCGGCTCATTGCGCAACTCGGTGCCATACCCTTCACCGGCGCGCTGCGCCTTGTTGCGCTGGCGCGCGAGGTAGAGCATGCCGGCGCAGAACACGAAGACCGTGCCAATCAGGCCCAGCCACGGCGCAGCCCAGGCGGTGGTGTTGAAAAAGGTGCTGGGGATGATGTTCTGGATCTGTGGCGTGCCGGGCAGGGCGTCCATGGTGAACGAAAAGGCGCCGAGGGCGATGGTCGCCGGGATCAGGCGCTTGGGGATATTGCTTTGGCGGAACATCTCCGCGGCAAATGGGTACACCGCAAACACCACCACAAACAGCGACACACCGCCGTAGGTGAGCAGGGCGCAGACCAGCACGATCACCAGCATTGCCTGGCGGGTGCCGAGCAAGCGGATCGCGGCGGCCACAATCGAACGGGAAAAGCCCGACAGCTCGATCAGCTTGCCGAACACCGCACCGAGCAGGAACACCGGGAAATACAGTTTGATAAAGCCGACCATCTTCTCCATGAACACCCCGGTAAAGGCAGGCGCGACGGCGGACGGGTCGGTGAGCAGGACGGCGCCGAGGGCGGCGATGGGGGCAAACAGGATAACGCTATAGCCACGGTAGGCAGCCAGCATCAGCAGCGCGAGGGCTGCCAGGGCGATGATTACACTCATGGAGTGTCTCCAGATCGAATTGTTATTTTTGTGGGTGTTGCGGTGGGGAGAAGCTATAGCGAGATGCGTGCCAAGATATTAAGTTATTGAAATATAAGGATAAATTATTTCTTTCTGGTGGCTGCTGCGAGTATTGTCTCGAATTTGAGACGGGCGCGGAACAAATGTGGGAGCGGGCTTGCTCGCGAAGGCGCAGTATCAGTCACAGATGCGTCGGCTGCACCACCGCCTTCGCGGGCAAGCCCGCTTCCACAGGCGAGTGTCTTGATAGGGAGAGTGCTGTCTCTGTTTTGAGACTAGGCGATGCCGAGGGCCAGCATCTTTTTGTACAGCGTCGAGCGGCCAAGCCCCAGCCGCTTGGCTGCCTCCACCACATTCCCGCCACAGGCCGCCAACGCCGCCGCAATGATCTGCCGGTCAAAGCGCTCCCGCGCCGCGCTGAAGCTTTCGCCCGCTACCGTCGCCACGGCAGTGCGTTGCACCGGGGTGAAGGTGCCGATGGCTGCGCGAATTTCCTCGGCGTTCAACACCAGGTCATCACTGAGCAACGCCGCCCGTTCCAGCACATTGCGCAGTTCGCGAATATTCCCCGGCCACGCATGTTGCGCCAGCAGCGCCAGGGCTTCGCGATCCAGTTCGTGCTGGCTGCGCAACTCCTCCAGAATCGCTTCGCTCAACGCTGGGATGTCCTCCAATCGTTCACGCAACGGCGGCACCTGGATCGGCAATACATTCAGGCGGTAATACAGGTCCGCACGAAACTCGCCACGCTTGATCGCTGCCTCCAGGTCCATGGACGTGGCGGCAATCACCCGTACATCGCTGTGCAGCATCTCGTTGGAGCCTACCGGCTCGAACTCCTTTTCCTGCAACACCCGCAGCAATTTGCTTTGCAGGGGCAGGGGCATATCGCCGATTTCGTCGAGGAACAAGGTGCCGCCCTGGGCAATCTGGAACTTGCCGGGACGGCCCTTGCGGTCGGCGCCGGTAAATGCACCCGGCGCGGTGCCGAAGAACTCGGCCTCCAGCAGGTCGGCCGGAATCGCCGCGCTGTTGACGCTGACAAACGCCTTGTGTGCCCGCTTCGATGCGCCGTGAATCGCCTGGGCCAGCAGCTCCTTGCCGGTGCCGGTTTCGCCGAGCAGCAACACCGGCGACTCGGCACTGGCACTGCGCCGCGCACGGCGCTTGACTTCGAGGCTGGCGGCGCTGGTGCCGATAAAGTGCGCGAAGTTGTATTTGCTCTGTCGCGAACGCAGCAACGAGCGGGTCGAAGCCAGTTCCTGCTGCATGCTCAGGTAGCGTTCGATCAGCGGCGACAGGTTGCGCAGCTCATCAAACAGCGCAAAGCCAATCGCACCAATGACCGCGCCGGCATCGTTGTGGATCGGCAGGCGCATCACCACCAGCGGGCCTTTGGGTGTGTCCTGTATATCCAGCAGGATCGGCTGGTCATTGCGCACCACCTGGCGTAGCAGGCTGTTGGAGATCACCTGTTCGCACGGCTGGCCGATGGCCTCGTCGGCGCTTTTCAAGCCGAAACGCTTGGCGTAGCGCTCGTTCATCCAGACGATATTCGCGTCGCGGTCGACAATCACCGTGCCTTCACTGGACTGCTCGATGATCTCGAACAGCGACTGGATGGCCAGGCCGCGCACCTGTTGGTAATCCTTGAGGCTTTCGTTGGTGTTCATGCTTATGTCGCCAACACAAAATGGGAGTGGGAGTGCGGTCCTGTGGGAGCAGGCAAGCCATCTCCCACAGGGGGATGGGTTTACAGGGGGATGTGCGCGGCGGCCAGCAGCTCCTGGGTGTAGGCGTGCTGGGGCGCTTCGAATACCTGCTGGCTTGCGCCGCGCTCCACGACCTTGCCGTCCTTGATCACGATCATGTCATGGGCCATTGCCCGCACCACCGCCAGGTCATGGCTGATAAACAGGTAGGTCAGGCCGTACTTCTCCTGTAACTCACGCAACAGCGCTACCACCTGCTTCTGCACCGTGCGGTCGAGGGCCGAGGTCGGCTCATCCAGCAACATCAATGCGGGCTTGAGCACCAGGGCGCGGGCGATGGCGATCCGTTGACGTTGGCCGCCAGAGAATTCATGGGGGTAACGATGCCGGCTGGCAGGGTCGAGGCCGACGTCCTTGAGCACCTGGATCACCTGCGCGTCACGGTCTGCAACGCTGCACGGCGCATGCACTTCGAGGCCTTCGCTGATGATCTGCTGTACTGTCATGCGTGGGCTGAGGCTGCCGTAAGGGTCCTGGAACACCACCTGCATCTGCTTGCGCCACGGGCGCATCTGCTGATGATTGAGCGGGTCGAGGGCTTCGCCCTGGAAGCGGATGCTGCCGGTGGAGTCGAGCAAGCGCAGGATCGCCTGGCCCAGGGTGGATTTGCCCGAGCCCGATTCGCCGACAATCCCCAGGGTCTTGCCGCGCTGCACACTGAGGCTGATGCCGTCCACCGCGCGCAGGTAGGTTTTGCGCTGGAACAGGCCGCCGCCGAGGGGGAATTGCACGGTCAGGTCGTCAACCTGTAACACGGTCTCGCGCTCCTCGCTGCACAGCGTTTCACCCGCCGGCTCGGCATCCAGCAGCAGGCGGCTGTAAGGGTGCTGCGGTGCGTTGAACAAGGTCTGGCAATCGGCCTGCTCGACGATCTCGCCGGCATGCATCACGCACACGCGCTGGGCAATGCTGCGCACCAGGTTGAGGTCGTGGCTGATCAGCAGCAACGACATGCCCAGGCGTTGTTGCAGGGACTTGAGCAGCAGCAGGATCTTGCGCTGCACCGTCACGTCCAGCGCGGTGGTGGGTTCGTCGGCGATCAGCAGTTCCGGCTCGCAGGCCAGGGCCATGGCAATGATGACCCGTTGGCGCTGGCCGCCGGAGAGTTGGTGCGGGTAGGCCTTGAGGCGTTCCCGGGGGTTCTGGATGCCCACCAGATCGAGCAATTCGAGGATGCGCGCCTGCGCCGCCTTGCCGCCCAGGCCCTTGTGCAACAGCAGGGTTTCGCCGATCTGTTTTTCAATGCTGTGCAGTGGGTTCAGGGACGTCATTGGCTCCTGGAAGATCATTGCAATGCGGTTGCCGCGCAGCTTTTGCAGAGTCGAGGCTGGCGCGCCCATCAGCTCCTGGCCGCGGTACTGGATCGAGCCTGTGGTTTGCGTGCCGGCTTCGGGCAGCAATTGCAGGATCGAGTGGGCCGTCACCGACTTGCCCGAGCCCGATTCGCCCACCAGTGCCAGGCACTCGCCGGGGCGTACGTCCAGGCTCAGCTTGTTCACTACGGTCTGGCCACTGAAGGCGACGCTGAGGTCGCGGATTTCGATCAGGTTCATCTGCAGTCACTCATGAACGGGGGTCGAAGGCATCACGTAATGCCTCGCCGATAAACACCAGCAGCGACAGGATCAGTGCCAGGGTGAAAAACGCCGTCAGGCCCAGCCACGGCGCTTGCAGGTTCTGCTTGCCCTGGGCGATCAATTCACCCAGCGAGGCGCTGCCGGCGGGCATGCCGAAGCCGAGGAAGTCCAGGGCGCTGAGGGTGGAAATCGCACCGGTCAGAATAAAAGGCAGGTAGCTCAAGGTTGCGGTCATGGCATTCGGCAGGATGTGTCGGCGGATGATCTTGGCGTCGCTCAGGCCCAGTGCGCGAGCGGCCTTGACGTACTCCAGGTTGCGTCCGCGCAGGAACTCGGCGCGTACCACGTCCACCAGGGCCAGCCAGGAAAACAGCGCCATGATCCCCAGCAACCACCAGAAATTCGGCTCGACAAAGCCCGACAGGATGATCAACAGGTACAGCACCGGCAGCCCCGACCACACCTCCAGCACCCGCTGGCCGATCAGGTCGACCCAGCCGCCGTAGTAACCCTGCAACGCACCGGCGGCAATGCCGATGGCGGCACTGATCGCGGTGAGCGCCAGGGCAAACAGGATCGAGACCCGCGCGCCAAAGATCACCCGCGCCAGCACATCCCGCGACTGGTCATCGGTGCCCAGCCAGTTCACGGCCGAAGGCGGGCTGGGGGCAGGGCGGGTCAGTTCGTAGTTGGGCGTATCGTCGCTGAACGGGACCGGCGGGAACAGCATCCAGCCGCCGTCCTGTTTGATCAGTTTTTGCACGTAGTCACTGCGGTAGTCGGCCTGGAACGGCAGCTGGCCGCCGAACTGCTGCTCGGTGTAGCGCTTGAACACCGGGAAATACAGCTCGTTCTTGAAGCTCAGCACCAGGGGCTTGTCATTGGCGATCAACTCGCCGCCGAGGGTCAGGATGAACAGGCCGATAAACAGCCACAGCGACCACCAGCCACGGCGGTTTTTCTTGAACCGTTCGAAGCGTCGACGGGCCACGGGAGACAGGTTGAACATCAGGCGTTCCTCGCGGCGAAGTCGATACGCGGGTCGACCAGGGTGTAGCAGAGGTCACCAATGAGTTTTATCAAGAGGCCGAACAAGGTGAAGATAAACAGCGAGCCGAACACCACCGGATAATCCCGCGACACCGCCGCTTCGTAACTCATGCGCCCGAGGCCGTCGAGGGAGAAAATCACCTCGATCAGCAGCGAACCGGCAAAGAATACGCTGATAAACGCCTGGGGAATCCCCGAGATCACCAGCAACATGGCGTTGCGGAACACATGGCCGTACAGCACCCGCCGTTCGCTCAAGCCCTTGGCGCGCGCGGTGACCACGTATTGGCGCGTGATTTCATTGAGGAACGAGTTTTTGGTGAGGATGGTCAGGGTGGCGAAACCGCCGATCACCAGCGAAGTGACCGGCAACACCAGGTGCCAGAAGTAGTCGGCGATCTTGCCGACGGTGCTCAGTTCCTCGAAGTTTTCCGAGACCAACCCGCGCACCGGGAACCAGTTCAGCGAGGTGCCGCCGGCGAAGACCACGATCAAGAACATCGCAAACAGGAACGCTGGCATGGCGTAGCCGATGACGATGGCGGTGCTGCTCCACACATCAAAGCTGCTGCCATGGCGCACCGCCTTGCGAATCCCCAGGGGGATCGACACCAGGTAGGTGATCAGGGTGGCCCACAGGCCGAGGGAGATGGTGACGGGCATTTTCTCCAGGATCAGGTCGATCACTGTTTTGCCGCGAAAGAAGCTGTTGCCGAAATCCAGCTTGGCGTAGCTGGTCAGCATCAGCCACAGGCGTTCCGGTGCGGGCTTGTCGAAACCGTATTGTTTTTCGATGTCCTTGATCAGCTTCGGGTCCAGGCCGCGACTGGCCCGGGAGCCGCCGCTGATGCCGTCACCGCCCGAGCTGCCGACCGCGCCGCCGCCGATGCCTTGCAGGTGGGCGATGGCTTGTTCCACCGGGCCGCCGGGGGCGGCCTGCACGATGACGAAGTTGACCAGCAGGATAATCACCAGCGTGGGGATGATCAGCAGCAGGCGCCGTACGATATAAGCAAGCATCAGTGGCGGCCTCCGCGTTTTTGCATCTGCTCGTTTGTCAGCGGTGTAGGGCTGATTTCCCACCAGCTTTCCAGGGCTTCATCGTTTTTCGCCTCGACGGCAGGGCGGCCGAAGCGGTTCCACCATGCGGCGGACGTGCCGGGCGGGTAGTAGTTGGGAATCCACAGGTAATTCCATTGCAGCACCCGGTCCAGGGCGTGGGCGTAGGTGAGCATCTGCGCCTGGGTGTCGGCCTTGACCAGGCCCTTGATCAAGGTATCGACCGCCGGGTCCTTGAGGACCATGTAGTTGTTGGCGCCGGGATCGAACGCGGCGTCTGAGCCGAAGTAGTTGTACAACTCCATCCCCGGCGAAGTAGTGACCGGGAAGCCGACCACGATCATGTCGTAGTCGCGCGCCATCATCCGGTTGACGTACTGCGAGGAGTCGATACGGCGGATATTCAAGGTGATGCCGATTTGCGCGAGGTTGCGTTTGTACGGCAGCAGCAGGCGCTCAAGGCCGTTCTGGGTGTTGAGGAAGGTGAACTCCAGCGGCTCGCCGTCGGCGTTGACCAGGCGGTCGCCGTCGGGTTTCCAGCCGGCTTCTTCCAGCAGGGCCAGGGCTTGCAGTTGTTTGTCGCGGATCATGCCGCTGCCGTCGGTGACCGGGGCCTTGAACACTTGCGTAAAGACTTCGTCGGGAATTTGCCCGCGCAAGGGTTCGAGGATCGCCAGTTCCTCTGGGGTCGGCGGTTGGCTGGCGGCCAGCGGGCTGTTGGAGAAGAAGCTCTGCTGGCGGATGTACATGTTGCGCATCATCTGCCGGTTGGCCCATTCGAAATCCCACAGCATCGCCAGGGCTTGGCGTACGCGGCGGTCCTTGAACATCGGTTTTTGCACATTGAACACGTAGCCCTGGGCCGGTTGCGGCATCTGCTTGGCCAAATGCGCGCGTTGCAGGCGACCGTCGTCGAGGGCCGGGCCGTTGTAGCCGATGGAATAGCCGGTGGCGGAAAACTCGCGGTTGAAGTCATAGGCGCCGCCGCGCAAGACCTGGCGCGCTACTTCGGTATCGCCGAAATATTCCAGGCTCAGGTGATCGAAGTTGTACAGGCCGCGGCTGACGGGCAGGTCCTTGCCCCACCAGTCGGGGTCACGGGTAAAGGTGATGGTGCTGCCGGAATCGATCTTGCTGACTTTATACGGGCCGCTGCCCAGTGGTGCCTCGTAGCCGCCGCCGTTGGCGAAGTCGCGGGTTTTCCACCAGTGCTCGGGCAGCACCGGCAGGGTCGCGAGGTCGAGGGGCAGGGTGCGGTTTTCATTGCTGGAGAAATCGAAGCGTACCTGGCGCTCACCTTCGACTTCGACGTGCTTGACGTCGGCGAACAGCGTGCGAAAGCCAAGGCGGCCTTGGGTCATCAGCAGGTTATAGGTGTAGCGCACGTCTTCGGCGGTGATGGGCGTGCCGTCGGCGAAACGCGCCTTGGGATTGAGGAAGAAGCGCAGCGACAGGCCGTCTTCGGCGCGCTCCATCTTCTCGGCAACCAGGCCATACACCGTGTAAGGCTCATCCAGGGAGCGCTGGGCCAGGGGCGAATAGAGCCAGCCGTCGACCTGGGACACACCGATGCCTTTGTCGATGTAGGGCAGCACATGGTCAAAGCGCCCGATCTCAATGGCCGAGCGCCGTAGGTTGCCGCCCTTGGGCGCATTGGGGTTGACGTAGTCAAAGTGGTGGAAGCCGGCGGGGTACTTGGCCGGCTCGCCATAGACCGTGAGGTACGGCAGCGGTGCCGCGATCACGGCGCTGCTGGCCAGCAGCAGGGCCAGGGTAGAGCTAAGCAGGGTAGAAAAAGCCAGTCGCATTATCAGCCTTGAACGCCGCGTATAGAAGAATAGGGATTTGTACGCTAACGACGGCAGCGTCGCCAGTCATCACATGCACAACGGCCCACCAAAAGGCGGGCCGTTGTGTAGGGCATCAGCGCAGACCGGATCAGTCCTGGCGGCTGGTGACTTCCAGCAGGTGGTAGCCGAACTGGGTCTTCACAGGGCCTTGCACGGTGTTGACCGGGGCGCTGAAGACGACGGTGTCGAATTCCTTGACCATCTGGCCTGGGCCGAACGAACCCAGATTGCCGCCGTCGCGGCTGGATGGGCAGCTGGAATTGGCTTTGGCGATTTCTGCGAAATCAGCGCCGCCTTCGATTTGGGCCTTGAGTTCGTTGCACTTGTCTTCAGTGGAAACGAGGATGTGGCGGGCGGTGGCTTTGGCCATGGGGATTAACTCCTTGAATAAAAAGGGTGAGCCTACCGGATTCAGGCGGTTATTTCCCGGCAAAGTTCCGCTGGTGTTCCGACACGCCTGACCAACGCCCCATGCCACCCAACCGCGACCGCGCCATGTAGTGAGCGGGCTTGCCCCGCGCCGGGTGGCGAAGCCGCCCCAAATCCAGATACCTCAATCTTCCTGACCCACCGCAGCGGACCGTTTGATGTGTCAGGGCAGCACGATGTAGTCGTTGTGCTGCACGATCGGCCGGTGTGGGGCTTGTTCAAGGTGAACATAGCGCCCATCCACCAGATCGATCGGCAGGCAGTCGTCTATATCCATCACGGCATCGGTATGCGCCTGGGCCCAGTGTCGCAGCATCTGCTGCTTGCCCAACGCTTTCGCCTCCCGCGCAGTGCGTGCCACAACCAGCACATACTGATGCGCCTCGCCAAACACGTTGGCTGCATAACCACCGAGGTTGATGAAATACAGGCGCGGGGCATCGGCCTGGGGGGCGAGGTGACTGAGTTGGACCTTCCAGCCATCCACGCCGTCTACCGCCATCCACGAATCGATGTGCACGCCCTTGGCGCTGCCAAACCAGGCGTCGCGCAGTTGCGGGTAGGTGGCTTGCAGCGTGTCCGCCACGGCGAACACCACATCGTGCACTTCAATCCGGGCCCGTGGGTGCTTGCCCCCGAGCATGACGACAAACAGCATTGCAGGTACTTCCTGGCGAGTTGGCAGGCGCCAACCATACTGCGATTGAACCCTTTTGTCCGGCCAATGCCACACTGTTTATCCGCGAACTCATCAGGAGGTTGTCATGCGTACCATTGATCTGGCCGGTGTTCCGGTCCCTGTTATCGGCCAGGGCACCTGGCGCATGGGCGAAGACCCCGGCCAGCGCCGCGCTGAAGTTGCCGCGTTGCAACTGGGGATCGACGAGGGCATGACCCTGATCGATACCGCTGAAATGTATGGCGAAGGCGGCGCCGAAGCAGTCGTCGGCGAAGCCATTCGCGGCAGGCGTGACCGGGTGTTCCTGGTCAGCAAGGTGTATCCGCACAACGCCAGCCACAAAGGTGTGCCGCGCGCCTGCGACGCCAGCCTGCAACGCATGGGCACGGACTACATCGATCTGTACTTGCTGCACTGGCGTGGCCAGTATCCCCTTGAAGAAACTGTCGAAGCCTTCGAGCGCCTGCGCGAAGCCGGCAAGATCGGCCGCTGGGGCGTGTCCAACTTCGATGTGGCAGATCTCCAGGAGCTCGCCGCCCCGGCATGCGCCACCAACCAGGTGCTCTACAACATCGAAGAGCGCGGCATCGAATTCGACCTGTTGCCCTGGTGGCAACAACACCATCTGCCGCTAATGGCTTATTGCCCGATTGCCCAGGGCGGCGCATTGCTGGACAGCAGCACACTCAAGCAGATCGCCCGACGCCATGACGTCACCCCAGCCCAGGTGTGCCTGGCCTGGGTGCTGCGCCAGGACGGTGTGATCGCGATCCCCAAGGCCGTTACTCCCGAGCACGTGCGGCTCAACGCCAGCGCCGCGCAACTGGTGCTGGATGAGCACGACCTGGACGCAATCGATCGGGTGTTTGGCGCACCCCAGCGCAAGCACCCGCTGGCGATGGTCTAGTCACGGCTGCCGTCCCTGGCGGCCGCGACCCGTGACGTCAGCCGGAGACTGGTGTGCGCCAGTCATCCGAGCCAGAGGTGCCGGCTACTTCGTGGGTCCAGACGATCTTGCGATAGGTGAAATACACGTCCTCCAGATGGGTGAAGTGCGCGTTGGCCGGGTCCTGGCAGTTCGGCATGCGCGACTGGATGTCGACGATGGTCGCGCCTTCCAGCTCGATGGTGAAGTAGTGCTCCTGGGTGCCGGCCGACGAGGTGCGGAACCACTCCAGGCGACATTTGACCTCTTCGCCGCCAGTGAGCGCACTGAAGAGCAGCGGTGACGACTTGTCGAAGATCTTGCTGATCATCAGTGGTTTGTGCACGCGCTGGCCGGTCGGCTGGCCACAGCAAGGCTGCTGGGCGGTGGCCGATGGCATGGGTGGGCATCAGGCCGGCGATGTTGCCAGCCAGGCAGTCATCGACACTCTGGCCAGGTTGAACGAGTGCGGCACGTTTGAGCAACGGATCGAGTCGATGCGCCGCTGCCTGCAACGGCTCGACCGGCAGTTGGGCGTGCAGCGCGCACACGGCCGGATGGGCAGCACGGTCGTCGCGTTGCTGCTGGAGGGCCGTCGCGCCGCCTGCGTGTGGGCGGGCGACAGCCGTTGTTACCTGTGGCGCGGGCAGTGTTTGTACCAGTTGTCGCGGGATCACTCCTGGCAGGAGCGCTTGATGATCGAGCAGCAGCTCAACCGCCAACAGGCCCAGGCGCATCCGGATGCGAGAGCCTTGACCCGTGCGGTGGGCGGGCGCGAGCCGTTGGCGCTGGAGGTCCTGGAACTTTGCACGCGTCCCGGTGATGTATTCCTACTCTGCAGCGATGGCTTGTACCAGGCGCTCAGTCACTGCGAACTGGGCAGTGCCATGGGCCACGGTTCGCCGCAACAGATGGTGGACCGTTTGTTCAGCCAAGTGTTGCGCGGGCCCGCCCGGGATGACCTGACGGCCGTTGTGGTGCAGGCATGAACGAGGCACGCCTGCTCGCCGGGCGGTATCAGTTGGAGCGGGAGCTGGGCCGCGGTGGCATGGGCGTCGTGTATCGCGCCCGCGATCTGTTGCACGAGCAATTTGGCGAGCCGTGTTCCCGTGTGGCGTTGAAGTTGCTGGGCGACTGTTTGACCCAGTCCAGCGATGCGCATGTGCTGTTGTACAGCGAGTTTGCGTTGACCCGCAGCCTGCGCCATGAGCGGATCGTCCGCGCGTTTTCGTTCGAGGTCGATACCGCCAGCCAGGTCGCGCTTTTTACCCTGGAGTTGCTGCACGGGATGACTTTGGACCGCCTGCTGTTGGAGCGTCCCGGCGGACTGCCCTGGCGGGAGTTGCAGCCAGTGGCGGTGCAATTGCTCGATGCGTTGGTTTACGCCCACGGGCAGGGCGTGCTGCACGGTGATTTGAAGCCGGGCAATGTGATGCTTGGCGAGGAGGGGGTTCGCTTGTTCGATTTCGGTCTGGGCCATGGCCAGAAACGGGGCTTGCCGAGTCTGAGCCGCAACCGTTTCAACGCATGGACCCCGGCGTACGCCGCACCGGAGTTACGCGACGGCGCTGTGCCGACTGTCGCTGCCGACCTGTATGGCGTGGCGTGCCTGTTGTACGAACTGGCGCAGGGCAGTCGCGCTACCGATATTCAAAACCGCCCCCGGCAATGGCCGAGGCAATGCTGGCCGGCGCTGAAGAACGCACTGACCGCCGACCCCGTGCGTCGCGCCATCACGGTCGCCGAATTGCGCAACGTGATCCGCCGCACACCACGTCATGGATGGCTGTAACCCGCGGTCTTGCTGAAACACCGCGGCGGCCCGTTTGGGGCGGCTTCGCCCCCCAGCGCGGGCCAGCCCGCTCACTACAGGTCGAGTTGTCGGCGGCGGGAGTGTTTGCGCAGGCGCCGGTCATTCCAGTGCCTGATGGGTTTGAGCGTAAACAGCAGCACGTACGCGACCAGTACGGTGGCCAAGTCCATCGAATCGTCACCGAGTTGACCGGTAAATTGTTCCACCACGTCCTTGAACATCAACATCAATGAAACCCCACACAGCCACAGCAATACGTAGAGCAGTATCGGGCGCACGGTTCCTGATGGTTTTTCTGACATTTTGACCCTCTTTTCCCTGAAGCCGATTTCCTCGCAGATATTACCGATCGACCCGGGCTCAGGGACGCTCCCCAGTCAAAAATCCAATTAATGGTAGTGCTCAGGCTCATTACGGCGAGACCAAAGAAACGCGGTAATACCTGCCCTTGGATTGACTATAGCGGGCTTGAGCAGATTCGCCTGGAGGGCCATGGCAGGAGAGCGGGCGACAGGGGGGGAGGATGAATTGTTCGAATGAGTGGGGCGGGTGCAATAAGGCAATTCAAACGACAACTCAATAATTGGCGTTGCCGTGCTAAAAAACTTTCGCTCCCGGCCTAAGGACGTGTAGCGTTAGGCGGTATTTTCGACCCTGTTTTCCAGGGGCGTGGAGCGATGGACAGAGGGATGGGTCATGGCGCAAACGCTGTTCAAGCTGTTCTTCACCCAGCGTCTGGCCGCCTTGGCCAGCACCGAGTCATTGCGTGCTATCCGCGAGGGATTGTTGTGGATCCTGCCATGCCTGCTGGTATCGGCGGGGTTTCTGATCCTGTCCGAATGCGCCCGGGTACTGGGTTTCGATGCGCAGGTGGTGAGTTTACTGGCCGGGTTGCATAACCAGATCAGCTCGGTGATTCCGCTGCTGGTGGCTGCTTCCATTGGCTACATGCTGGCGATCCAGTACCGCTTGCCCCAGCTTCCCGTTGCGTTTCTGTGCCTGGCCCACGTGGTGATCGCGACTTTCATCCTGCGTGAGTACCCTCGGGCATCGGCCACGTTTGTGTTGTTTATTGCGATTGCTTCGCCCCTGATCAATGTGCCGGCAATTGCCTGGTTGCACCGTTTGCGCTGGACACGCCTGGTCAACGAGGACCTGGTGGGGCACAACCTGCGAGGCACCATCAATATGGTGGTGCCCGGTGCAATCACCGCGCTGGCCTTGGTGCTGGTGTTGTCGTTGCTTTTGCAGATTCCCTATGTCGCCCAGTTGCAGGGCCCGCAAGTGCTTGAAGCCCTGGATTCGCCCTACCGCAGCGGCCTGTTCGTGACGCTGACGAATTCGCTGCTGTGGTTTTTTGGCATCCACGGCGTGTACGCCATGCAACCGCTGTTCGATGTGCTCGACCAGGCCGTGGTGCTCAATGGCACGGCGTTGGCCGCCGGGGAGCCGATCAAGTATCTGCTCAACAGCGGACTGCTCGGCAGCTTCGCCTTTATCGGCGGTTCGGGCGGTGCGCTGTGCCTGTTGCTGGCGATCCTGCTGTTCTCCAAGAGCCAGTCCATGCGGTTGCTGGCGATTGCCAGTCTGCCGCTGTCACTGTTCAACGTCAGCGAGGTGCTGTTGTTTGGCTTGCCGATCATCCTCAACCCGCGCTTGTTCATTCCGTTCCTGGTGGTACCGGCCCTGAATGGGATGGTCGCGTTGGCCGCAGTGCAACTGGGCTGGGTGATGCCGGCGGTGGCCAGTGTGCCGTTCACCTCGCCGGTGCTGCTCAACGCCTACCTCAGTACCCACGGCGATATGGCGGCCGTGGTCCTGCAAGTGCTGCTGCTGGGCCTGGGCACGCTGGTCTACGCCCCCTATGTGCGAGCGATCCATCGTCAGCCAGCCGAAGGCGGGACGGTGTACCTGCGTTCGATGGACATGACCTTTCGCGGCCTTGAAGAAAAGGGCCGCCTGCTCGAAGCCGACCCGGTGCTCGCATCCCACAAGGCCCTTGCACGCCAGGCCAGTGAGCTGAGTCGTATCCAGCAGATCAGCGACTACGAGTTCTACCTCGAGTACCAACCCCAAGTGTCGACCCTGACCGGCTTGTGCACCGGCTGCGAAGCCCTGATGCGCGCGCGTGACAGCCACGGCACGGTGCATTCGCCGTGGGAGTTCCTGCAGTGGCTGGCGCAGGCGCGCCTGATGCCGGACGTGGATGTGTGGGTGGCCTCCGAGGCGGTGCGCCAGTACCAGAAATGGCACGCCCTGGGGTTTGCGTTACCGATGACGATCAATATTTCCAGCGCGACCCTGACCGACCCGGCCTACGGCAACCGCCTGGTGAAGATCCTCGCCCAGGCCCGGGGCCAGGTGTCGGTGGAAATCACCGAGGACGCCCTGGTCAGTGACATCCAGGCCACGCGCCAGACCATCCAGAAGCTGCAGGCCATCGGCGCCAAGGTGTATATCGATGATTTCGGTACCGGGTTTTCCGCTCTGAGCTACCTGCACCAGTTTCCGGTGGATTTCATCAAGATCGACCGCAGCTTCGTCGTTGCCCAACACGACCCCAAGGGTGCTCAAGTGTTGACCGGCATGTTGCGCTTCTGCGAGGCGTTGAACCTGGGGGTGGTCGTCGAAGGCGTTGAGACCGCCGAGCAGTTGGCGTTCTTGAATACCGGCAGCGAGCTGTTTATCCAGGGCTGGTATTTCAGCAAGGCGCTGCCGGGCGATCAGTTGCCGGGGTTTGTACGTGAGCGCGCCGCCCTGGCCGAGCCCTAGGTGGATGTGTAGGTACGCTCGATCTCTTCGATCAGTCCATCGATGCGTTCCAGACGGGCGCGGTTGTCGTGGTCCCAGGGGTGAAACCCTGGCCGGAAGTAATCCAGCCAAGGCCGCAGCATCCGTGGGAATACGCCTTTTGGCCCATACAGAAACTTCAGCATGCGCCAGAAGCCCTTCAGGTGCCCGCCGGCCTTGCGGTCGGCAATCAGCAGGCGCAGGTGAAAATCGAACACCACCAGCCAGAAGAACAGCGTGGTCGTCAGCATGGTCCCGGTGCGCAGCAGGTAGCGCTTGGGGCCGGGCTTGATTACGCGGGACCACACGTCGAAGGCCACGGCCTTGTGTTCGGTTTCTTCGAGGGCGTGCCAGTACCACATCTGTTGGTAACCCTTGAGTGAGTTGCCAAAACGCGACGGGTCACTGAGCAGGATCTCCGCGAGCATCGCGGTGTAGTGCTCAAGGGCGATGGTGATCGCCAGGTTGAATGACGGCGGGAAGTGTTTCTTCTGCCAGTCGAGGATGAGCTTGAGGCGTCGGTCCAGGGTGTGCGCGGGCAGGCCGGCGGCTTGCAGCAGGTCGTTGTAGGCCACGTGTTCGCGGCTGTGCATGGCTTCCTGGCCGATAAAACCCTGGATCTGCTGTTTCAGCTCTGGATCGTCGATGCGCGAGCGGTAGTGGCGCACGCTGTCCATGAAAAACAGTTCGCCCTGGGGAAACAGCAGTGACAGCGCATTGAAAAAATGCGTGATGAACGGGCCTTGTTCATGCCAGTCCTTGATGTGTTCGGCGGGCAAGGCAAAGCGGATGTCGCGACGGATCGGCAGCATGGTGTGTGCTCCTGTTCAGAGACGGGGCTCGTCGTTGGTTTCCAGGACCGGCGTGCGCGGTTTGGGGGCCATGCGTTTGCTGGCGAACACCACCAGCGCTTGGTAGGCCGCCGGCAGGCAGCGGGCGAGCAGGTCGAGAAAGTAGGCGTCTCGACCGATCAACACGCGGCGCTTATTGCGGCGTACGCCTTGCAGGATCACCTTGGCGGCCGTGTCGGCGTCGGTGATAAACAGCTTCTCGAAGTCGGCGCGGGCCTGTTGCTCGCTGTGAATCAGAAAGCCGGTCATGTTCGCGTCGATGCGGCTGCTGCGGCAGATGTCGGTGCGGATGCCGCCGGGGTGCACGCAGGTCGCCGAGACACCGCAGCGTTGCAGGTCGAGTTCCTGGCGCAGGGCTTCGGTAAAGCCGCGCACGGCGAACTTGGTGGCGTTGTAGCCGCTCATGCCCGGCTGGGCGAACAGGCCGAACACGCTCGAGGTGTTGATCACATGCCCATCGCCACTGGCTTTGAGGTACGGCAGGAATGCCTTGGTGCCGTGCACCACGCCCCAGAAATTGATGCCGACGATCCATTCCAGGTCGGTGTAGTCGACCCCTTCCACGGTGCTCGACAGCGCCACGCCGGCGTTGTTGAAGATCAGGTTGACCTGGCCGTGCCGGGCGAACGTGTCGCTGGCCCAGGCTTGCATGGCCTCGCGGTCGGACACATCCAGCACCTGCGTGGTGAGCGTGATCGGCGCCAGCGTCATGGTCTTGATGATTGCCTCGGTCTGCGCCAGGCCCTGGGCATTTTTGTCCGCCAGTGCCAGGTGGCAACCTTCCCGTGCCAACGCCAGGGCCAGCGCACGGCCCATGCCGGAGGCGGCGCCGGTGATTGCGGCCACGCGGCCGTTGAAAGATTTCATGACAGGCTCCCTTCGACGGTGGCGTGGGGCGCAGTGACGGCGCACGCCTGGATCGGCAGCAACTGGGCGACGTAGTCCTTGAGCGCGAAATGCCGGGTGACCTGCTTGAATCGCCAGGTCGAAGCGGGCCACAGGGTGGTGTTCTTGCCGGTGCGCGGGTCGAGGTACCAGCTCTGGCAGCCGCCGGTGTTCCAGATGGTGCGCTTGAGCCGGTCTTGCAGTTGGCGGTTGTAGACCTCTTCCACGGCGGGCTTGACGTCGACGCTGGCGATGCGATGACGCTGCATTTGCCGCAGGGCGTCGAGGATGTAAGTCACCTGGGCCTCGATCATCAGAATCATCGAGTTGTGCCCCAGGCCGGTGTTGGGGCCGACGATCAGGAACAGGTTCGGATAGCCCGGCACGGTGGTGCCTTTGTAGGCATGGGCGCCATCGCGCCAGGTGTCCAGCAGGTCGATGCCGCCACGGCCGATGATGCAGTCGCGCGGCAGTGGGTCGGTGGCCTGGAAACCGGTACCGAAGATCAGGCAATCGGCCGGGTGCTTGATGCCGTTGGCGGTGACTACGCCATCGGCTTCGATGCGCTGCACGGTGTCGGTGATCACCTCGACGTTGCTGCGGGACAGCGCCGGGTAGTAGTCATTCGAGATCAGCACGCGCTTGCAGCCGATGGTGTAGTCCGGCGTCAGGGTCTTGCGCAGGGAAGGGCGGGCCACTTGCCGGTGCAGGTGGCGCTGGGCGATTTTTTGCACCATGGTCATCAACCGTGGATGCAGGGCAAAGCCCACCACACGGCCTTCCAGCGCCCAATAGAAGGCGCCGCGGACCAGACGCTGGGTGAACGGCAGGTGCTTGAACAGCCAGCGTTCTAGCGATGAGATCGCCCGGTCCGGCTTGGGCATGATCCATGGCGGCGTGCGCTGGAACAGGTCCAGATGGGCAACCTGCGGCGCAATCTGTGGCACGAACTGGATGGCACTGGCGCCGGTGCCGATCACCGCGACGCGTTTGCCTTTGAGTGAGTAGTCGTGGTCCCACTGCTGGGAATGGAAGCGTTTGCCCTTGAAACTCTCGAGCCCCGGGATCGCTGGCAGTGCCGGACGCGACAACCCGCCCATGCCCGACACCAGCACGCGCGCGCTGACCTGGCGGCCGTTGCTGAAGCGCAGTTGCCAGCGTTGTTGCGCCTCGTCGAACACGGCGCGCTCAAGGCCCATGCCAAAACGCAGGAACGGCGCCAGTTCATAACGCCGGGCGCATTGTTCCAGGTAGGCGCGGATCTCGGCTTGCGGCGCGAACTGCCGGGTCCAGTCCGGGTTGGGGGCAAAGGAAAACGAATACACGTGGGATTGCACGTCGCAGGCGCAACCGGGGTAGCTGTTGTCACGCCATGTGCCGCCGAGGGTGTCGGCTTGTTCGGCGATAAAGAAGTCGCGCCAGCCGGCTTCCTTGAGCTTGATGGCCATGCACAAGCCGGCAAAGCCGGAACCGATGATGGCGATGTCGATGACCTCGTCGTGGGCATTCATAGGCAGTCCTTCGTGGGCATCTGCGGTGCTCCTGTTTTTGTTTTGTCTTTTAGATAAAACACCATTGCAAAGGAAAATTGAATTATTTATTTTAAAAAAGATTTTAAATAATCTACCTGAAAATATCGCCTACGCTACGACCTTGTTCCTCAGGCGCGATCTGTCCGACGGACGCGCACGTTATGTAGAGAGTCTAGGTCCAGGGTGGACGGTGGCTGAGGCCTTGACCAATCCCGGTCGGGTCGCCAGCAGCAGGGAAGCAGAGGACCGAGCTATGGCTGTCGAGTGGGTTGTCGCTGCGGCTGTGTTGGCAGGGGGGAGTGCGCTGTTATGGCGATTCAGTGCGCGGATGACGCGGCGCATTGAAGCGGCGGTGCCGATTGATGGGCGCTTCGTCGAGGTCGATGGCGAGCGCTTTCATTATGTGGAGGAGGGCAAGGGCCCGCCGCTGGTCATGATTCACGGGCTGATGGGCAGCAGTCGTAACCTGACGTATGCCTTGTCCGCCCCGTTGCGTGAGCAGTTCCGGGTGATCAGCGTTGATCGACCAGGATCGGGGTATTCCACGCGGCATGCGGGTACCCCGGCCGACCTGCCGGGCCAGGCGCGGCAAATCGCCGGGTTCATCAAGGCGCTGGGTCTTGAACGACCATTGGTGCTGGGTCACTCCCTCGGCGGGGCGATTGCCCTGGCGTTGGCCCTCGATCATCCCCAGGCTGTGGGCGGGTTGGTACTGGTGGCGCCGTTGAGCCATCCGCAGCGGATGTTGCCGTTGGTATTCCTGTCGCTGGCCGTTCGTCCGGCGTGGCTGCGACGTTGGCTGTCACACACGTTGACCGTGCCCATCGGGCTGCTGACCCAAGGTTCAGTGGTCAAGGGCGTATTCGCGCCGGACCCCGCGCCCGAGGATTTTGCCACCCGTGGCGGCGGCATGCTCGGCATGCGCCCCGCCAACTTCTACGCCGCCTCCACCGAGATCAATCGTGTCAACGATCACCTGCCAGCCATGGTCAAGCGCTACCCGCAACTGCGCCTGCCCATCGGCCTGATCTATGGCGCACGGGATCAGGTGTTGGACTTTCGCAAACATGGCCAGGCCCTGGCCGACAAGGTGCCGGGGTTGAAGCTGCAATTGGTGGAAGGGCGCGGCCATATGCTGCCGATCACCGCCGCCGCGCGTGTGGTCGAGGTGGTGCAGCAGGTCGCCAAACGCGCCCGAGCGCCGCAAACCGCCACGGTTTTGCACCCGCCATTTGCCATGGCGAACAAATAAACGTGGCCCTCGTTGCGGGGTGGATCGGCGCAAATGCTTGCTCTAGAGACCTGACCAAACAGCTAAAAAACAGACTGTGCGGTCACGTAAAAAAGCCCTCGAAAAAGTAGTTGACGACCTATCGATTCCGCGTTATTTATTTAAAAAAATATTTCAATTTATATTTTGAAATGATTTTTGAAATGCCTAAGAGCGAATAAAAATGAAAAAAACGCCTTTTATCGCATGGTCAATTTCCTGGAGCATTCCACGCTCCACGAACCTGTTTCGGGTCTCCCTGTCGCGGAGGCTGCCATGAACCAGACCCTCGCAGCGCCAAGTGTATGGACCGACGGCAAGCGCCACCTGTGGTGGTTGGGCATCATGCCGCTGGCCACGCCGCTGTTGTCCGGCGCGCTTGCCATCAGTACGGGCATCCAGCAATTGTGGTGGGTCGGTGTACTGGTGATCTTCGGCCTGATCCCACTGATCGACGGCCTGCTCGGCGAAGACGTCAGCAACCCGCCCGAATCCGCCGTCAGCCAGCTTGAATCCCAACGCTACTACCGCTGGATCGTCTACACCGGCGTGCTGTTCGTGATCTCATCGGTGGTGATCACCGGCTGGCTGGCCGCCGGCGGCATCGACTGGATCATCGGGGGCGGCCTGTTGCACGCCGTCGCCGATCTCGACCCCGCCAGCTGGCCGGCCCGCGCCGCCGCCTACATCACCGCGCGTACGCAGTTGCATGGCGAGCTGAGCTGGTTCACCTACCTGGGCATGGCCATGTCGACCGGCGCCGCCACCGGCATCGCCATCAACACCGCCCACGAACTGGGGCACAAACCCAATGCGTTGGAAGTGTTTCTCGCCAAGGTCACCCTGGCGCCGACCTTCTACGGACACTTCTACACCGAACACAACCGTGGCCATCACGTGCGCGTCGCCACCCCGGAAGACCCGGCCAGTTCACGCCTGGGGGAAAGCTTCTGGGCCTTCCTGCCGCGCTCGGTGTGGTTCAGCGCCCGTTCGGCCTGGAACCTCGAGCGCGAACGCCTGCGCAAACTCGGCCTGCCGGCCTGGCACTGGCGCAACGGTGTGCTCAGCGCCTGGATGTACAGCGTGGTGTTGTGGGGCGCGATGATCGCCTGGTTGGGGGCAGCGGTGATTCCGTTCCTGCTGATCCAGGGCATCTACGGGTTCTCGCTGCTTGAAGTGGTCAACTATGTCGAACATTACGGCCTCAAGCGTCAGAAGTTGCCCAATGGTCGTTATGAACGTTGTTCGCCACGCCACTCCTGGAACAGTAATCGGATTGTCACCAATATCTTCCTGTTTCAACTGCAACGGCACTCCGATCACCATGCCAACCCCACTCGTAGTTATCAGTCGTTGCGCCACTTTGATGAATCACCGCAACTTCCTTATGGCTACGCGAGCATGATTGTGTGGGCCTATGTTCCCTACTTGTGGCGGCGCCGCATGGATCATCGGGTACTCAATCACTATGCCGGGGATATAACCCTGACCAATCTTCAGCCGTCGCAACGCTTGAAGTATCTGGAGAAGTACAGCGGCAGTGCCAAGCCGTTCTGATGTGAACTGATAGATCAACAGTGGACTCGGGATCTGTGTATCACGCAGGTTTTTATCGCCCGAATTACGCTGAACGTTAGTTGCAAGAAGTTTGTTTGACCCGAACAACAATAATTTCAAGGGAAGGACGTACACCATGCACACACCTGCCAGGTTCACCAGCCACCTCGTATTGGCCGCACTTGGGTTGATTGCCTATCAACAGGCCCAGGCCGCACGCATCGAGCCCGCCGGCAGCGCCTTTACGGCCCAGGGCCCGATCAGCTTTTCCAAGGGCGCGCTGATCAGCGCCGACTGCACCATCAAGGTCGCCGGCAAAGTTGCGGCCGACGGCACTTCGGTGAATGTCGATAAAGTCGAGTTCGACGGCGGCCTCAAGTGCAGCCGCGTCGAAGCCATCAACTTGCCGTGGGTCTTGATCGCCAAAGACACCAAGAGTGGTTCCATGTCGAAGATCAGCGTGGATGTGCACGCCTTTGGCCTGGGCGGCAAGTGCGGGCCATCAACGGCCGATGGTACGTGGGATAACGCCACCGGCAAGTTGGAAGCCAGCAATGTACCGATTGGCGAAGACTGCAAGATCAAAACGGTATCGATCAAGATGCCGCCAAACTTCAAGGTTGTTGAATAAGCATCAGATGTTGTTGTGGTAATCGAATTGAGATTTGGCTGGAAAGGGAAGTTCTGCAGTTTCACCGTGACCTCTCGTTCATGGCCATTACCCCCTGGCGAAATGAATTCGCCATAACATGTGAGGAAAAACAATGAAAAGTTTGAAAACCCTCGTATCGTTGTCTGCTTTGGCTGTTTGCATGGGTGCTGCGTCGATGGCCAATGCCAGCACCATTACCCCTAACCCAACAGCGTTCACCACGCCGGGCGGTACGATTGCCGTGAGTTCGCCAGCGTCTCTTGGCATCCCTGTGAACTGCGGCATTGTTTTCACCGGCTCAGTTGCCGCTGGGGGGGCTTCAGCGTCGATCACCGGCGCCACTGTTACCGGCGGCGGCTTGTGTGGCGTTCCGGTTCTGCTGGGCCTGCCTTGGACACTGACGCCTGGCGCCGGTACGTCGGGCGTGTACACCGGCACGGTGTCTGGCGTTAACTTCAAGATCGTAAATGATTGCGCCACTGCCCCTGCCACGATCGATGTGAAGTTCGATAACGCGACCCATGCCCTGACCATCGGTACTGCGCAAACAGTCGGCAAGTGCAAGATCACCGCGCTCAATGTCACACCGTCTCCGCAATTCACGCTTAACCCTTAATGCAACTGGCTGATTTGACGTGGTGATCACACGTTGAAAAAAAGCAGGTGTCTTGCAAAAGGCACCTGCTGCTTCAGGCCATATCGGCGCAACCGATCATGGTTGAAAACAATAATAAGGAGTGGAGCATGAACAATAAGAAACAGCAGGCGCACGCATTCCTCGGTCTTGCGTTGTTGGGGGGCTTGATTGCGACTGCCGGCTCGGCACAGGCCGGTGGCTTCTCTACTCCGACCTTCGGGGCAGAAGGTTGGGGTCGGGCTTTTGGTGGTGGTTCGATGTTTAAGAATGACCCGTCATCGGCCTTTAACAACCCTGCCGCCATGGCGTTTATTGATCACAACATTGCGCAGTTCAATGTTGACTACGCACGCATCAATATCAAATACAAAGGCACGGCCAAGGACTATGCCGGCAACCCTACGTCATCCACGACCCTTGACCCCGATACCTTTGAGCCCGTTTCAGTGCCGCGCACCGGTGATGGTGGCCAAGGCGGTTTTACGGCCTGGCTGCCGACTGGGTTCATGGTCATGCCTATCGGTGATCGTTTCGCCTTTGGCCTGAGCCAAGTCGTGCCCATGGGCGCGCGTACCACCTGGGACAATGACTGGAAGGGCCGGGATTTCGCGGTTGACACACGGATCGAAACCGTTGGGTTGACCGGATCGCTGTCGTTCAAGGTCAATGATCAATTCTCTATCGGCGCTGGTGCAATTGTTCAGCACACCAAAGGTTTCGTCAGCCAGAACGTTGACTTGTATGCGGCGGCGGCACTTGCGCCGAATTCGATTCCATTTCCGGCGGGCATTGGCTATTCGCTGATGCGCGTCAAAGTCGACAACACCTCGGTGGGTTGGTTTGCCGGCCTGGCCTGGAAACCAACACTGCAGGACACTGTCGGTTTGAACTACCACGCCAAGATCAAGAACAAGCTTGAGGGCAAATACAATATCTACGCCGATGAAGGGTCGACGGGGCTGATCGAGGGTGGGTTGCCGGGTCTTTTGTATCCTGGCCTGAACCTGCAAATGAACGGTAAAGCCTCGACGCAGTTGGATGTGCCTGCCAACGCTTCCATCGACTGGGTACACAGTTTCACCGGCAGCCTGGACCGCCTGACCCTCGGCGCCAGTGTCACTTGGACCCAATGGTCATCGTTCAAAAACCTGACGTTGAAGTCTGAGGGTTCGACCATCGTCGCCATCCCTTACAACTACAAGGATGCCTGGATGGTCTCCCTCGGTGGCGACTACAAACTCACCGACGACTTCACCTTGCGCGCCGGTGTGGCGACTGACCAGACACCGACCCGCAACTCCACCCGCGACCCGCGTATCCCGGACGGCGACCGGATCTTCACCTCCCTGGGCTTTGGCTACAAAGTCCGCGCCATCCCCGGCCTGGGCATCGACGGTTCCTACTCCCACCAGTTCGTGGAAAAGGCCAAATTGAAAACCCACAACCAGGACCGTCTTGGCGGTGCATCGCTGGACGGTAAAGCCGACGCCTACGGCGATGTCGTCAGCCTGGGGGTGACCTACGAGTTCTGATCCCGCGTAACGTCCCGCAATACCGGTATGAGTGGGCAGTCAGCGCATCTTTCTGTCGTATTCCATGCCGGTCATGCATCGACGGGTCGCACGCGACCCGTTCCGATTTCCTACTCAATCAACGTATCTGGCTGACCCTGTTCAGTCGGTGATTTTTTCGCCCAAGCATTAAATAAAAATTTCAAAACAAAATTTGAATTTATCTTTCCAAGTTTGTAGTGTGGCTTTACGCCGCAGGTCTGTAGGACCTGTCGCGTCACAGCCGTACCCTGAATCGAGTAGAGGTATCCCTATGGTTATCTGGTTATTGATGGGTTTCGCAGCCGCGATTGCTTTGGCGTATCGACAAGCTGCCGCCACCCTGTGGCTGGGCGCCGGCCTGCTCTGGCTGGCAGTGGGCTACCTGTTCAACGTAGTGGCTGCTGTTGGCGTGACGGTCGCAGCGCTGCTGGTGCTGGCACCGGCTGCGCTGCTGAGCATCAAGCCCTTGCGCCGCGTGTTGTTGACCAACAAGGCCCTCGGCCTGTTTCGTACAATCATGCCGGCAATGTCCGACACCGAGCGCGCGGCCATCGAGTCTGGCACGGTGTGGTGGGACGCCGAGCTGTTCAGCGGCAAGCCCGACTGGCAACGTCTGTTGCACGCCGCGCCAGCGCGCCTCAGCGCAGAAGAACAAGCCTTCCTCGACAACGAGGTGGAAACCCTCTGCGACATTGCCAATGACTGGGAAACCACCCAGGTCTGGCAGGACATGTCCCCCGAGGGCTGGCAGTACACCAAGGACGCCGGTTTCCTCGGCATGATCATCCCCAAGCAGTACGGCGGCAAAGGCTTCTCCCATTACGCGCATTCGCAGGTGGTGATGAAGCTGTCGACGCGCTGCTCGGCGGCGGCGATTTCGGTGATGGTGCCCAACTCCCTGGGCCCGGCCGAGCTGCTGCTGCATTACGGCACCGATGCCCAGCGCAACTACTACCTGCCGCGCCTGGCGCGGGGCGAAGACATCCCGTGTTTTGCCCTGACCAGCCCCTACGCGGGCTCCGATGCCGGGGCGATTCCGGATCTCGGCATCGTCTGCAAAGGCAGGCATGAGGGCCAGGAAGTCCTGGGTTTTCGCGTGACCTGGGACAAGCGCTACATCACCCTGGGCCCCATCGCTACCGTGCTCGGCCTGGCGTTCCGCGCCGAAGACCCGGACGGTTTGCTCGGCGCCGCCGGCTCCCTGGGCATCACATGTGCGTTGATTCCGACGTCCCATCCCGGCGTCAACAGCGGTCGGCGCCACTGGCCGCTGAACGCGGTATTCCAGAACGGCCCGACCACCGGCAAAGACGTTTTTATCCCACTGGAATGGGTAATCGGCGGCCGCGAGCAGATCGGCAATGGCTGGCGCATGTTGATGGAATGCCTGGCAGCAGGGCGCGCCATTTCCCTGCCGTCGGCCAACGTCGGCCTGGGCAAGGTGGCGGTGCGCGGCACCACGGCGTACGCGGCGATGCGCAAACAGTTCGGCCTGCCCATCGGTAAGTTCGAAGGCGTGCAGGCACCGCTGGCGCGCATGGCCGGGCACCTGTATGCCTGCGATGCGGTGCGCAAGGTGTCGGTGGCGTCCCTCGATGCGGGGGAGAAGCCCTCGGTGATCTCGGCCATCGCCAAGTACCACGTGACAGAGCGTGCGCGGATTATCGTCAACGACGGCATGGACATCGTCGCCGGCAAGGGTATCTGCATGGGGCCGAACAACTTCCTCGCCCGTGCCTACCAGCAAAGCCCGATTGCCATCACGGTAGAAGGCGCGAACATCATGACCCGCTGCCTGATCATCTATGGCCAGGGCCTGATCCGTTGCCATCCCTATGTGTTCCGCGAGATGGAAGCGGCGCGCAACCCTGACCGGCGCAAAGCCCTGGAAGAGTTCGACAGCGCAATGTTCGGCCATGTGAGCTTTGTGTTGGCCAACACCGTACGCGCGGCGGTGCATTCCCTGACGGGTGGGCGACTACTCTCCGCACCAGCCAAGACCGACCCGGCGCTGGCGTCCTATTACCGCCAGGCTAATCGGCTGTCGGTGGTACTGGCGTTGGTCTCGGACATTTCCATGGGGGTGCTCGGCGGTGCGCTCAAGCGCAAGGAAAGTATCACCGGACGCCTGGGGGATATTCTGTCGCAGCTGTACATTTTGTCCTGCGTGCTCAAGCGCTTCGAGGACGACGGTCGGCCGCAGGCGGACCTGCCCCTGGTGCACTGGTCGGCCCAGGACGCCTTGCTGCGAGCGCATGAAGCGTTGGCCGAAGTGCTCGCCAACTACCCGTCGCAAGCGGCTGCGGCGGTGCTGCGCGGCTTGAGTTTTCCGTTCGGGATTCCATCGCGCAAACCGTCGGATCACCTGCTGGCCCAAGTGGCCGAGGTGGTGCAGACCCCCGGCGAAACCCGCGACCGTCTGCTGGCCAATTCCTACATCCCACGGCCGGAAATCGACAAGTTGGCGTATGGCGAACTGGGGTTCCGTTTATTGCCACAGGTGGAGTTGATCGACGCACGGCTCAAACCTGCGATCAAACAAGGCCTGATCGAACCCCTGCCGATTTCCGCCACGGCCTTCACCGCCTGGCGCGTCAAGGCGCGGGCGCTGGATTTGATCAGCGACGACGAAGACAGCTTGCTGGCGCGGTATGTGGAATACGCCGACCACGCGATCCAGGTCGACGACTTCCCGCAGGACTTCGGGCTGCTGGAAGCGTTGCAGCAGCGCAAGCAAGCGCTGGAACCGGCGACCAAGCGCCGTAGCAGCCAAGGCGAAAACGCCTCGGTGAATTAGCTGCAACGCGGCCAATGTGGGCGTCGGGCTTGCCGGCGCCCACAGGGGCCGGGTTTACAGGTCAAGACACTGTGAGTGGATCTTTCTATGAGTGACAGCTACTTATCTTTTGTTAACTCCCCCTGGGGCCGTCGCCTGGCCCAGGCCATCGGCTTGCCGCAGCCCTTGGCGCTGCAACGCCACCGCAGCGGCCAACCCGGCCTGGCCAACCCGGTGATCGTCGCCGGGGCAGGGCGCCTGACCGCACAAGTGCAACAGCTGTTCAGCGCCACCGACACGGTCACCGCCACCGCGGCGACCCTCACGGCGCCGTCCACCGGCAAGGTGCAGGGTGCGGTGTTTGATGCCAGCGACATCAGCGGCCTGCAACAACTTGATGAGCTCTATGTGTTTTTCCACGCCAACGCCAAGCGTCTCGGCCAGCACGGCCGTGTGGTGGTGCTCGGCACCGCGCCGGAACACTGTGCGGACTTGCCCCAGGCCATCGCCCAGCGTGCGCTGGAAGGTCTGGTGCGTTCGCTGGCCAAGGAACTGCGCCGCGCGATCACCGTGCAATTGCTCTATGTTGCGCCGGGCGCCGAAGACGCGCTGGACAGCAGCCTGCGCTTCTTCCTGTCGCGCCGTTCGGCCTACGTCTCGGGGCAAGTGGTGCGCCTGGAGCCGCCGGTCGATGGCCACGTTGCCGTCAACTGGGACAAACCCTTCACCGGCCGTCGCGCACTGGTCACCGGCGCGTCCCGTGGCATCGGCCTGGCGATTGCCCAGGTGCTGGCCCGCGACGGTGCGCACGTGGTGTGTGTGGATGTGCCCCAGGCCCAGGAATCCCTGCAACAGGCGGCCGACAGCGTAGGCGGTTCTGCGTTGCCGTTGGACATCACCAGCGCCGACGCAGCCACCTTGTTGCACGCCCATGTCAGCCAATACGGCGCTTTCGACGTGGTGGTGCACAACGCCGGGATCACCCGCGACAAAACCATCGCCAAAATGACCGAAGCCGCCTGGCGCAGTGTGCTGGCGGTCAACCTGGAAGCGCCGTTACACCTGAGCAATGCGCTGCTGGACAACCAGGGCGTCAATCCTGGTGGGCGCATCGTGTGTGTGTCGTCGATCTCCGGCATCGCCGGCAACCTCGGGCAGAGCAACTACGCCACCTCCAAGGCCGGGGTGATCGGCCTGGTGCAGGGCCTGGCGCCGCAGGCGGCGGCGCGCCAGGTCACGGTGAATGCGGTGGCACCGGGGTTTATCGAAACCCAGATGACCGCGAAGATCCCGCTGATGATCCGCGAGGCGGGGCGACGCATGAATTCGTTGTCCCAGGGCGGCCAGCCGATAGATGTGGCCGAGACGATTGCCTGGCTGGCGCATCCGGCGTCCGGCGCGGTCAACGGCCAAGTCGTACGGGTGTGCGGGCAAAGCCTGCTGGGAGCTTGAGCCATGGACTACGTGACACAGATTATCGATCCACCGCCGTCGCGCAGCCAACTGCTGATGGATGGCCTGCGCGGCCTGCGTAAACCAGAGCTCGATGGGCCGCCCGCGCTGCCCGTGGAACGTCTGGTGCGCTCGGCGGTGGTGTTGTCGGCTGCCGAGATTGGCGCCTATGGGCGTGCCTGCGGTTTTCGCCATGAGCAGGGCGTGCCGCTGTCGTTTCCCCATGTGTTGGCGTTCCCGCTGCACTTGATGCTGCTGACGCGGCCAAGTTTTCCGTACCCGGCCAGCGGCATGGTGCACTTGGCCAATCGCATCCGTCAGCACCGGCGCCTGCACGAGGGCCAGGCCTTGCGCCTGGAAGTGTTCTGCGCGCGCTGGGTCGCGCATCCCAAGGGCCAGGCGCTGAGCATCGCCACCCGTGCCTACAGTGAAGGCCGCCTAGTGTGGGAAAGCGACAGCCTGTACCTGCGCCGGGAGGTAAAAAATCCGGTCGGTGAGCCGTGGAATGATGGTTTGCCGTTGCAGGAAGAAGGCCTGCTGCGCACCCAGCGCTGGGTGTTGCCCGCCGACCTTGGCCGGCGTTTTGCCAGGGTGTCGGGGGATTTCAATCCGATCCACACCTCGGTGATCGGCGCGAAGCTCTTTGGCTTTCGGCGCGCCATTGCCCACGGCATGTGGACCCTCGGCCGCGCACTTGCAGCCCAGCAACCGCCCGGCGGGCTGGACCAGGCCGAGGCCCATTGCGACTTCAAGCTGCCGATTTTCCTGCCTGGCCAGGTCGCCCTGTGGAACCACCCCGCAAGCGGCCCGCGCCGTGAGTTTGAGGTGCGCAATTTTGCCGGTGATAAACCGCACATGCGCGGGCTCTTTGTCTGGAATGAGAACCGTCGATGACTGACTACAGCTTCAACCCGGCTCCGACTCGCCGTGTGGCGATTATCGGCGGCAACCGTATCCCGTTTGCTCGCTCCAACACCGTGTATGCCCACGACAGCAACCAGGACCTGCTGGTGGCGGCGCTGCAAGGTCTGGTCGACCGCTATAACCTGCACGGCCAGCGTCTTGGCGAGTTTGCCGCCGGGGCCGTGATCAAGCATTCGCGGGATTTCAACCTGGCGCGGGAGTCGCTGCTGTCCACCACCTTGTCCCCGGACACACCGGCCTACGACGTGCAACAAGCCTGCGGCACTGGCCTGGAAGCGGCACTGCTGGTGGCGAATAAAATCGCCCTCGGCCAGATCGAAGTGGGTATCGCAGGCGGCGCGGACACCACCTCCGATGCGCCCATCGGCATCAACGAAGCCCTGCGCCACACCTTGCTCGCGGCCAATCGCGCCAAAGGCCTGGGCGACAAGGTGAAGAGCTTGCTCAAGGTGCGCCCGTCGATGTTTTTCAAACCATTGCTGCCGCGCAATGGCGAGCCGCGCACCGGGCTGTCCATGGGCGAGCACTGCGAGGAAATGGCCAAGCGCTGGCAGATCAAGCGCCTGGCCCAGGATGAGCTGACGCTGACCAGCCATCAACGCCTCGACGCCGCCTACCGGCGGGGCTTTTTCGATGACCTGATCAGCCCCCATCGTGGCCTGGCGCGGGACAACAACCTGCGTGCCGACACCAGCCTGGAGAAACTCGCCAGCCTGGGTCCGGCCTACGACCGCCAGAACGGTACGCTCACGGCGGGTAACTCCACGCCGTTGACCGATGGCGCCTCGGTGGTGCTGCTGGCCAGCGAGCAATGGGCTGCCGCCAATGGCTGGCCGGTGCTGGCGTATCTACGCACTGGCGAAACAGCGGCGGTGAATTTTGTCGACGGCACCGAGGGCCTGCTGATGGCCCCGGCCTACGCCGTGCCACGCATGCTTCAGCGTGAGGGCCTGAGCTTCAAGGACTTCGATTTCTTTGAAGTCCACGAAGCCTTCGCCGCCCAGGTGCTGTGCACGCTCAAGGCCTGGGAAGACGCCGACTACTGCCGCGAACGCCTGGGCCTGGACGCGCCGCTGGGCGCCATCGACCGCGCCAAAATGAACGTCAACGGCGGCTCGCTGGGCTGTGGCCATCCGTTTGCCGCTACTGGCGGCCGGCAACTGGCGACGCTGGCCAAGACCATCCATGCGAACGGCGGCGGGCGCGGCCTGATTTCCATCTGCGCTGCAGGCGGGCTGGGCATTACCGCCATCGTCGAAAAGTAGCTCTATCAAAAACAACAACAAGGAGACTGCCATGAGCACTGTAAGCCTGGAACACACCGAACGGATCTGGCTGAACGCGTACCTGCCTGGCGTGCCGGCGGACATCGATGCCGGGATCGAGGATTACCCGTCGCTGCGCGAAGTGTTCCTGGAGCACCTGGAAAAATTCCGCGAGCGTGTGGCCTATGTGAGCATCGGCACCGAAATGACCTACGCCGACTGGCACATCCAGGGCATCGCGTTCGCCGCCTGGCTGCAAGGGCAGGGCGTGCAGAAAGGCGACCGCGTGGCGCTAATGATGCCCAACTGCTTGCAGTACCCGATCTGCCTGTTGGGTACGATTTTGGCTGGTGCGGTGGTAGTCAACGTCAACCCGCTGTACACCGCCCATGAACTCAAGCATCTGCTCAAGGACAGCGGTGCCGAGACGGTGGTGATCTTCGAGAACTTCGCCCACACCCTGGAAAAGGCCGTGGCTGGCAGCAACGTCAAGCGCGTGGTGGTGGCAGCCATCGGTGACTTGCTCGGTACCTTCAAGGGGGCAGCGATGAACTTCATCCTGCGTCACGTGCAAAAGCAGGTGCCGCGGTTCAATCTGCCGGGTGCGTTGCGCTTCAACCGGGTGCTCACGCAAGGGCGCGCGCTCAATCACTTCCCGGTGCCCATGGGCCTCGACGACCTGGCCTTCCTGCAATACACCGGCGGTACCACTGGCGATGCCAAGGGCGTGATGCTCAGCCACCGCAATATCATCGCCAACCTGCTGCAAGCCAAGGCCTGGGTCGGTGACCAACTGGACCAGGACAAACAGGAAACCAACGTCACCTTGCTGCCGCTGTATCACATCTTTTCGCTGACGGTGAATTGCCTGATGTTCATGTGCCTGGGCGGGCGCAACATCCTGATCGCCAACCCGCGTGATGTGAAGCGGGTGCAGATGATCCTGCGCAAGGAACGCTTCAACGGCATTGCCGGGGTCAACACCTTGTTTAACGGTTTGCTGGAGAACAAGGAGTTCTGCGCGCGGGACTTTTCCGATTTGCGCATGGTGATTGCGGGTGGCATGGCCACTCACACCGCGGTGGCCAAGCGCTGGAAGGAGGTCACCGGGCTGCCGATTATCGAAGGCTACGGCCTGACCGAATGCTCGCCGGTGGTGAGTATCAGCCCGATCAACATTGCGCGCATGCGTGAGATGGACTTTACCGGCAGCATCGGCGTGCCGTTGCCGTCGACCTGGGTGCGCTTTATCCGCGAAGACGGTGAACTGGCCGACATCGGCGAGCAGGGCGAACTGCAAGTGCGTGGCCCGCAGGTGATGCAGGGCTACTGGAAGCGCCCGAAAGAGACGGCCGAGGTGCTGGATGCCGAGGGGTGGTTGTCGACCGGGGATATTGGCGTGATGGACGAACGCGGTTACATCCGCTTGGTGGACCGCAAGAAGGACATGATCCTGGTTTCGGGTTTCAACGTATATCCCAACGAGATCGAAGACGTGGTGGCGCTGCACCCGGGCGTCGCCGAAGTGGCAGCCGTGGGCGTCGAGGATGCGGTGACCGGGGAGAAGGTCAAGATCATCGTGGTGCGCAAGGACCCGAACCTGACGCAGGAACAGATTCTCGCCCATTGCCGGGAATACCTGACGGGGTACAAGGTGCCCAGGTACGTGGAGTTTCGGACTACCGAACTGCCCAAGACCACAGTCGGCAAGGTGCTGCGCAGGGCCTTACGCTGATAAACAGGCGGGGGACTCGATGATTGAGGCCGACACCTCTACCAACAGTACCGCCGCCTTCGCAGCCTCGCTAAAGCTCGACAGCTCCCACAGGGGATTGGCGGTGCCCGGGGGATCTCCAGCCGAGCGCTGACAGCCCAGCAACACAGCTCAAATGT
>NZ_JAPFHC010000033.1:0-71481 GCF_059803535.1 Pseudomonas sp. RP-B7 | reverse complement strand
GCGGGCTTGCCCGCGAAGGCGGCGTGTCAGTCGATGAAACCGCTGGCTGACCCACCGCTATCGCAGGCAAGCCAGCTCCCACATTGGTTTTACAGCGTTGCGAAGAACGCGGTTACAACCCGATCCGTGTGGGAGCGGGCTTGCCCGCGAAGGCGGTGGATCAGTTGATGAAAGTGCTGGCTGACCCACCGCTATCGCAGGCAAGCCAGCTCCCACATTGGTTTTACAGCGTTGCGAAGAATGCGGTCACAACCCGATCCGTGTGGGAGCGGGCTTGCCCGCGAAGGCGGTGGATCAGTTGATGAAAGTGCTGGCTGACCCACCGCTATCGCAGGCAAGCCAGCTGCCACATCTGAACGTCGCCAGTTTCTAGAACGGGACGTCGCCCAAAATCGTCGCCCGGTGCATCACCCGCCGTTGCGGCCGGTAGTCGTCCACCGCGTAATGCTGGGTCACGCGGTTGTCCCAGAACGCCACGTCGTTTTCCTGCCAGCGCCAGCGGATGGTGAACTCCGGGCGGGTGGCGTGGGCGAACAGCAGTTTGAGGATCGCCTCGCTTTCCGCCGGTTCCAGTTCATTGATGCGAGTGGTGAACCCTTCGCTGACAAACAACGATTTACGCCCGCTCACCGGATGCGTACGCACCACCGGGTGGGACAGCGGTGGGTTCTTCTTGCGGGTTTCTTCCCAGCGCGCCAGGTCTTCGGCGCTGTTGCCAAAGCGCTCCAGCGGGAAGGATTTGGTGAAGTCGTGGGTCGCGGTCAGCCCGTCGAGCAAGACCTTCAACGGTTGCGACAGGGCCTCATACGCCGCAATCCCACTGGCCCATAACGTGTCGCCGCCAAACGCCGGCAGCAGCTTGGCGCTGAGTACCGCGCCGAGCGCCGGAGTGGGCAGGAAGGTCACGTCGGTGTGCCACACGGCGTTGTCGCGCACGTCGGTGACGGCGGTGTCGAGGATCAGTACTTCAGGTTGCTCCGGCACGTTGGGGTAGATCGGGTGAATGTGCAGGTCGCCGAAATTCGCCGCGAACCGCGCTTGCTGTTGCGGGGTGATGGCTTGGCCGCGGAAGAACAGCACCGAATGCGTGAGCAACGCCTGTTCGATGGCGTCGCGCTGTTCGAGGTTCAGCGGTTGAGTGATATCGACGCCACTGATCTGGGCGCCGAGGGCGATGCTTAATGGGGTAACGGTCAGGCTGCTCATGCTGTTCTCACTCAATGTGCCTGGCCATGCCACGGCACCAGTTTACGCTGCAGGGCACGCAGGCCCATTTCCATGGCGAAGGCGATCAGGGCGATGACCAGGATGCCCAGCACCACCACGTCGGTGACCAGAAACTGCGCCGCCGACTGCACCATGAAGCCCAGGCCGCTAGTGGCCGCGATCAGCTCGGCGGCGACCAGCGTGGACCAGCCCACACCCAGGCCGATACGCACGCCGGTGAGGATGTCGGGCAGGGCGCTGGGCAGGATCACGTGGCGAATCAGCTGGGCACGGGTTGCGCCCAGCGACTGCGCTGCCCGCAGCTTGGCCGGGTCGACCGTGCGTACGCCGGTGGCAGTCGCGATGGCAATCGGGGCAAAGATCGCCAGGTAAATCAGCAGCACCTTGGACAGCTCGCCAATGCCGCACCAGATCACGATCAACGGCAGGTAGGCCAGTGGCGGGATCGGCCGGTAGAACTCGATCAGCGGGTCGAGAATGCCCCGGGCGATACGGTTGGAGCCGATGGCAATGCCCACCGGCACGGCGGTCAGCACCGCGAAGCCAAGACCCAGGCCGATACGGCTGAGGCTCGCGCCCAGGTGCTGCCACAAGGTGGAGTCCATATAGCCGCTGGTCGCCAGCAGCCAGCCTTTTTGCAGCACGGCGGACGGCGGCGGCAGGAACAGCGGTTCGATCAGGCCGCTGGCGGTCACGGCCCACCAGAGAGTGAGCAGGGCGATCAGGGTCAGCACGCTGATCCAGCGGGTGCTCAAGCTGCGGCGCAGCGGGATAGCCGTTTGCGCCAGTGGCTTGGCGGCGAGTTCGTAGCTGCTCATGCGGACACCTGCCGTTGCGAGAACACTTTGCCCAGCACGTGCTCGCGGGTTTCGATAAAGCGTGGGTCGGACTTGATCGCCCGCGCCGATTCACCGGCGGCGTAGCGTTGGCCGAAGTCCAGGCGCAGGCGTTCGACGATCTGGCCGGGGTTGGGCGCCAGCAGGATCAGGTCAGTGGCGAGGAACACCGCTTCTTCGATGTCGTGGGTAATCAAGAACACCGGCTTGGCCGTGCGCCGCCAGACCTGTAGCAGCAGCTCTTGCATCTGTTCGCGGGTGAACGCATCAAGGGCGCCGAAAGGTTCGTCCATCAGCAACACACGTGGGTCGGCGGCGAGCGCGCGGGCCAGGCCGACACGCTGCTTCTGGCCGCCGGACAGCTGCCAGATGCGGCGGCTGTCAAAGCCGGCCAGGTCCACCAGCGCGAGCATTTCCCGGGCGCGCACTTCACGTTGCGCCTTGGGCACACCGGCCAACTCCAGGCCGAAGCCGACGTTGGCCAGCACGTTCTGCCAGGGCAGCAGGGCGTCGTCCTGGAACACCACGCCGCGTTCGGCGCTGGGGCCTTTGACCGGCACGCCATCCAGGCTGATGCGCCCGGCGGACGGTTCGACAAAGCCGGCAATCAGGTTCAACAGCGAAGTCTTGCCACTGCCGGACGGGCCGAGGGCCACCAGCAATTGCTGGGGCCCCAGGTCGATTGAAATGTCAGACAGTACCGGGTGTGTGGCGCCTGGGTACTGTGCGCTGATGCGCTCCAGTTGTAGCAAGGCCATCGCAATGAACTCCCTGAATCAGTTGGTGATGAACTTGGCGCTGACGTACGGGGCGTAGTCCGGCAGTACGGCGTCGACCTTGCCTTGCTCCTTGAGGAACGCAGCGGTATCGGTCACGGCCTTGGTGGTCGGCGCGCCCAGCAGCGTCACCTGGTCGGCCGCCAGCGGGTAGACGTTGCCTTGCAGCAGCAGCGGGATGTCGCTGGCCTTGGCGCCGGAGAGTTTCACCAGCTTGTCGACGTTGCCTTTGTCGGCGAGCCAGGCTTGTGGGTCTTTGCGGTAGGCGGCGTAGGCATCCAGAGTGACTTTGGCGAAGGCTGTGACGATTTCCGGGTGCTTGGCGGCGAAATCCTTACGCACGATCCAGGCATCGAAGGTCGGTGCGCCAAACTTGGCCAGTTCGCCGGAGGTGATCAGCACCTTGCCGTTTTCCTTGGCCACGCCCAGGGCTGGGTCCCACACGTAGGTGGCGTCGATGTCACCACGCTTCCAGGCAGCGATGATCGCCGGTGGCGCGAGGTTGAGGATGGTCACTTTCGCCGGGTCGATGTTCCAGTGCTTCAGCGCGGCCAGCAGGCTGTAGTGGCCGGTGGACACGAAGGGCACGGCGATTTTTTTGCCGATCAGGTCCTGGGGGCTGTTGATCCCCGAACCATTGCGCGCCACCAGGGCTTCGGCGCCGCCGATCTGGGTGGCGACGAGGAAGGTTTCCACCGGCACTTTGCGGGTGATGGCGGCGGTCAGCGGGCTGGAACCGAGGTAGCCGATCTGCACGTCGCCGGAGGCGATGGCGGCGATGATGTCGGCGCCATTGTCGAACTTGCGCCAGTCGATCTTGGCGTTGGTGGCTTTTTCGTACGCACCGTCGGCCTGGGCGACTTTGGCCGGGTCCACGGTGGTTTGGTACGCGATGGTCACATCCGCCGCCTGGGCAAACAGGCTGGCGCCGGCCAGGGACAGTGCGGCCAACAGGCGCAGAGGGGTCAATAGTTTCAAGGGGAAGCTCCTCAATCAGGCGGCCGAGGATCGGCGTGTGAGGAGACTAAATGATCTAAGAATCCGAAAATAAATAACATTTTCGAATTAGCTTATGAGGAGAAGCGCGGAGCTCGACCTTCAGGCTGGCACAAGCAAATGTGGGAGCTGGCTTGCCTGCGATAGCGGTGGGTCAGTCGCACAGGTGCCAACTGATACAGCGCTATCGCAGGCAAGCCAGCTCCCACAGGGGCCCGCGTGGAGCCTTAGTTACTGATTGCCAGGATGCTGGCCTGGTACGACCCGACAAACACATCGAAATCGCCCACTTCGTTCTGCTCCAGCTCTGCCTGCTGTGCCAGCGACGTGCGCGCCAGTTCTTCAAAGTGTGCTTGCTCTGCGGCCGGCAGCGGTTCGCTGCGGAAATGCTCGGCATGCACCTGGCTCTGGTGCAGGGAAAACTGCGCAAAGCTCTCTTTACGCTCGGCCATCGCCGCCAACACCTGGGCCGACGGGGTCAGGGACGGGTCCTGGACCTTCGCCAACTGGGCGTCCAGCGCCTGGCTGTGCTCGTTGATGCCGTGGCTCTGATCCAGCAGCGCGGCCAACGGGGCGATCTTCTCCAGCAGCTCGGTGGCCCATTCTTTCATGTCCACCGGCGCACCTTCACGCTGCAATTGCAGGCCCGGACGGCGACCTTCCTTGACCACGCTGAGGAAGTTGGACGTGGCGTTGCCACACTCGTTGCTGGCGAACAGCGGGCTGTCGTTCAGCGCGCAGTACAGCAGGAATGCGTCGAGGAAACGCGACTCCGGCAGGTCGATGCCCATCGGCAGGAACGGGTTGATGTCCAGGCAACGCACTTCGATGTACTGGATGCCACGGGCCATCAGTGCCTGGATCGGCCGCTCGCCGGTGTAGGTCACACGTTTTGGGCGGATGTTGGAGTAGTACTCGTTTTCGATCTGCAGGATGTTGGTGTTGAGCTGGACCCACTCACCGTCCTTGTGCGTGCCGATTTCGACGTAGGGCGGGTAGGGCGTTGCCACCGCTTCGCGCAGGCTGTCGGTGTAGCTGTTCAAATCGTTGTAGCACGGCGTGAGGCCGGCCTGGGCGTTGCTCTGGTAACCCAGGTCGCTCATGCGCAGGCTGGTGGCGTAGGGCAGGTACAGGGTGTCGGCGTCCAGCACTTCGAGCTGGTGCGAGCGACCGCGCAGGAAACCGGCGTCCAGGGCCGGCGACGCGCCGAACAGGTACATCAACAGCCAGCTGTAGCGCCGGAAATTACGGATCAGCGCGATGTAGGCCGTGGACTGGTAATCGCGGTCGGTGCCGACAAATCCTTCAGCCTCCTTGAGCAACGGCCACAACTGTTCCGGCAGGGAAAAATTGTAGTGGATACCGGCGATGCACTGCATGGTCTTGCCGTAGCGCAGGGCCAGGCCCTTGCGATACACGTACTTGAGCTGTCCGATATTGGAGGTGCCGTAGTAGGCAATCGGAATGTCTTCTTCGGCCGGCAACGGGCACGGCATCGAAGGGCTCCACAGGTATTCGCTGCCGAGCTTGGTGTAGGCGAAGCGGTGGATCTTGTCCAGGCTGCTCAGGGTATCGGCCGGGTCTGGCAGGGCGGGAGTGATGAACTCCAGCAGCGATTCCGAGTAGTCGGTGGTGATCTGTTCATGGGTCAGCGCGGCGCCCAGGGCTTCGGGGTGCGGCGTTTGTGCCAGGCGACCCTCGCCGGTGACGCGTAGGCATTCACGCTCGATGCCGTGCAGGCACTGCTCCAGCAGGGAGAGGTGTTCGCGCTTGCCGAGCAGAGCCAGGCGGCGGTTGAGAAGTTCGCTCAAGTTGGATTCCTTCACGCGTCAGTCGCCCCAATATGGGGGTGGGCAAGACGGTCTACAAGGGTGAAGTTAAAACTGGCGTTATCGCCTGGTCTAGAGTCGATTTGACCCGCTCTGAAAAAGCCGACTTCACTCCATGAATTTGGCTATAGCGCAGCAAGAAAATTCCGACGCTGTTTAGTGCAGCGCCGAAATTAACTCAAATCGAGGGTGGGGAGCTATAGGACAGCGAAGGTGCCCTGTGCTTTTGCGACAAGTCTGTCGCTCTGGTACACATCCGCTTCGACCACCAACGTGCGTCGGCCGGCATGAATCACCCGGCTGGTGCACAGCACCTCACCGTCTTCGACGGCGCGGATGTAGTTGATCTTGCACTCAATGGTCGCGCTCTGCTGGTCGAAACCATGGCTGCTGGAACAGGCCAGCCCCATGGTGATGTCCACCAGGCTGAAAATCGCCCCGCCGTGGAGCTTGCCCGCGCGGTTGCGCAGGTGCGGCTCCAGGGTCAGGGCCACCTCGGCAACGCCCTCTTCAAGGCGTTGCAGGCGGCAGCCGATCAGTTCGCTGAAGGCGCTCTGGGTCAACCCGGGCGGGATTTGCATCAACGTTTCTTCAACTGCTTGGCGTTGGCGAACAGCGAGGCCATGGCGTTGTTGCTTGGCGCGGCGGTGGCGGTTTCCTTGCGTGGTGCGCTGTTTTGAGACTGGCGTGGCGCCGAGCCTGGGCGGGCGCCACGGGCACCGTCGATTTTTTCGCCAGGGGTGTCGCTCATGCGCATCGACAGGCCGACGCGTTTGCGCGGGATGTCGACTTCCATGACCTTGACCTTGACCACGTCACCGGCTTTTACCGCTTCGCGTGGGTCCTTGATGAACTTCTCCGAAAGCGCAGAGATATGCACCAAACCGTCCTGATGCACGCCGATGTCCACGAAGGCACCGAAGTTGGTCACGTTGGTGACGACGCCTTCGAGGATCATGCCCAGCTCCAGGTCCTTGAGGTCTTCGACGCCGTCCTGGAACTCGGCGGTCTTGAACTCGGGGCGTGGGTCGCGGCCAGGTTTTTCCAGCTCTTGCAGGATGTCGGTGATGGTCGGTACGCCGAAGGTTTCATCGGTGTACTTCTTCGGGTCCAGGCGCTTGAGGAACGCGGCGTCGCCGATCAGCGAGCGGATGTCGCGGTCGGTCTCGGCAGCGATGCGTTGCACCAGCGGGTAGGCTTCCGGGTGGACGGCGGAGGAATCCAGCGGGTTGTCGCCGTTCATTACGCGTAGGAAACCAGCGGCTTGCTCGAAGGTTTTCTCGCCCAGGCGTGCGACTTTTTTCAGCGCGGCGCGGGTTTTGAACGCGCCGTTTTCGTCACGGTGGGTGACGATGTTCTGCGCCAGGGTCGCGTTGAGGCCGGAAATACGCGCCAGCAGGGCTACGGAGGCGGTGTTCACGTCCACGCCCACGGCGTTTACGCAGTCTTCCACCACCGCATCCAGGCCGCGTGCCAATTTGAGCTGCGACACGTCGTGCTGGTACTGGCCGACGCCGATGGATTTAGGGTCGATCTTCACCAGTTCGGCCAGCGGGTCCTGCAAACGGCGAGCGATCGACACCGCGCCACGGATCGACACGTCGAGGTCCGGGAATTCCTTGGAGGCCAGTTCCGACGCCGAGTACACCGATGCGCCGGCTTCGGAGACCATGACCTTGGTCATCTTCATGGCTGGGTATTTTTTGATCAGTTCGGCGGCCAGCTTGTCGGTTTCGCGGCTGGCGGTGCCGTTGCCGATGGCGATCAGGTCTACCGCGTGCTTGGCGCACAGCGCGGCCAGGATCGCGAGGGTCTGGTCCCACTTGTTGTGCGGCACGTGCGGGTACACGGTGGCGTGGTCCAGCAGCTTGCCGGTGGAGTCGACCACCGCGACCTTGCAGCCGGTACGCAGGCCCGGGTCGAGGCCCAGTGTGGCACGCGGGCCGGCCGGGGCGGCCAGCAGCAGGTCGTGCAGGTTGTGGGCGAACACGTTGATCGCCTCGGTTTCCGCGCCGTCGCGCAGTTCGCCGAGCAGGTCGGTTTCGAGGTGGGTGTAGAGCTTGACCTTCCAGGTCCAGCGCACGACTTCACCGAGCCACTTGTCCGCAGGACGATTCTGATTCTGGATGCCGAATTGTTGACCGATCATGCCTTCGCACGGGTGCATGGTGCCCGGCAGCTCGTCGCCGACTTTCAGCGCGGAGCTGAGAATGCCTTCGTTGCGGCCGCGGAAAATGGCGAGCGCACGGTGGGACGGCATGCTCTTGAGCGGTTCGTCGTGTTCGAAGTAGTCGCGGAACTTGGCGCCTTCTTCCTCTTTGCCGGCGATGACGCGGGCGCTGAGGATCGCTTCCTGCTTGAGGTAGGTGCGCAGTTTTTCCAGCAGGCTGGCGTCTTCGGCGAAGCGCTCCATGAGGATGTACTTGGCGCCTTCGAGGGCGGCCTTGACGTCGGCGACGCCTTTTTCGGCATTGATGAAGCGTGCGGCTTCGGTGTCCGGGGTCAGTGTCGGGTCGTTGAACAGGCCGTCGGCCAGTTCGCCCAGGCCGGCTTCCAAGGCGATCTGGCCCTTGGTGCGACGCTTCTGCTTGTACGGCAGGTAGAGGTCTTCGAGGCGGGTCTTGGTGTCGGCGAGCTTGATGTCGCGCTCCAGCTGCGGGGTCAGCTTGCCCTGTTCCTCGATGCTGGCGAGGATGCTGATGCGCCGTTCGTCGAGTTCTCGCAGGTAGCGCAGGCGCTCTTCCAGGTGACGCAGTTGGGTGTCGTCGAGGCTGCCGGTCACTTCTTTACGGTAACGGGCGATGAAGGGCACGGTGGAGCCCTCATCCAGTAGAGCGACGGCCGCTTCGACCTGTTGTGGGCGTACGCCGAGTTCCTCGGCGATGCGGCTGTTGATGCTGTCCATAAAACCACCTGAAATTCTGAAAAGCAGCTCGCAGGCCCGGAAAACAAGGCCCGGCAAGGCTGGTTGAGCGGCCCGACTGGCGCCGCTACCTGGGTCAAGAGGCAGCCTATTGACCCTCGAAATCGAAAAAATCACGACAAGCGGGTAAAAAAAGCCTGGCAGTAAACGGTAACGATCTGACGTTGCCCTGCACAAAGGCGCCGCATTATAACCAGCGTTCTGCCCTTGGGGGGTACTGCGCCTGGAGGTTGCAGGGCGCGGGTTCGCTGTCGGTAGAGGAAAAATCTGCTAACAATGCACACGGTGCGTATAACGGCAGCTAGGCCATAATGCGCGCCGAGATAAGAGGAGCATCCAATGAGCAGCACTGCACAAACTGCTGAAGGCGAAAAAATTCTCATCGTTGACGACGATCCGGGGCTGAGCAGCCTGCTGGAGCGTTTCTTCAACTCCAAGGGCTATCGTGCCCGCGCGGTGCCGAACACCGAGCAGATGGACCGCCTGTTGGGGCGTGAAGTATTCAACCTGGTCGTGCTCGACCTGATGTTGCCCGGCGAAGACGGCCTGACCGCCTGCAAACGCCTGCGCAGCGCGAACAATCAGATTCCTATCATCATGCTGACCGCCAAGGGCGATGAGCTGAGCCGCATCAAGGGCCTCGAACTGGGCGCCGATGACTATTTGGCCAAGCCGTTCAACCCCGACGAGCTGATGGCGCGGGTCAAGGCCGTATTGCGTCGCCAGGCTCCGCCGGTTCCAGGCGCGCCGGGCAGTGAAGACGAAAGCGTCACCTTTGGCGACTATGAACTGTCGCTGGCCACCCGTGAGCTCAAGCGTGGCGATGAAGTGCACATGCTGACCACCGGCGAGTTCGCCGTGCTCAAGGCGCTGGTGATGAACGCGCGCCAACCGCTGACCCGCGACAAGCTGATGAACCTGGCTCGTGGCCGAGAATGGGACGCCCTGGAGCGCTCCATCGATGTGCAGATCTCCCGTCTGCGTCGGATGATCGAGCCGGACCCGTCCAAGCCGCGATACATCCAGACGGTGTGGGGCGTGGGATATGTGTTTGTGCCGGATGGCACTGCAACCAAGTGACCGATGATTTGCAGGGGCGGGCATCCTGGCGTTCGGCTTCATGAGAGTCGACGGGGTGCCCGGCGTCTGCAATTCTGCGAGCGCCGCTCGTTCCTGCAAGGTATCTAGCTGTTTCCTATGAAAACCCCGCTGTGGTTCCCGCAAAGTTTCTTCTCCCGCACCCTTTGGCTGGTGCTGATCGTCGTTCTGTTTTCCAAGGCGCTCACGCTGGTTTATCTGTTGATGAACGAAGACGTGCTAGTGGACCGACAATACAGCCACGGGGTGGCCCTGACGCTGCGCGCCTACTGGGCCGCCGACCCCGAGAACCGCGAGAAGATCGCCAAGGCTGCCACTCTGGTCCGTGTGGCGGGCGCAGGTGTGCCCGAGGGCGAGCAGCACTGGCCCTACAGTGAGATCTACCAGCGCCAGATGCAGGCCGAACTGGGTGATGACACCGAGGTGCGGCTGCGCATGCATGTATCGCCGGCGTTATGGGTGAGGGCGCCGAGCCTGGGTGAGGATTGGCTGAAAGTGCCGCTGTATCCGCATCCGCTGCGGGGGCAGAAGATCTGGAACGTGCTGGGCTGGTTCCTGGCGATCGGGCTGCTTTCAACCGCGTCTGCGTGGATTTTCGTGCGCCAGCTCAACCAGCCGCTCAAACGCCTGGTGTTTGCCGCCCGGCAACTGGGCCAGGGGCGCAGTGTGCGCCTGCCGGTCAGCGACACGCCCAGTGAGATGACCGAGGTCTACAGCGCGTTCAACCAGATGGCGGAGGATGTCGAACAGGCTGGGCGCGAACGCGAGCTGATGCTGGCGGGGGTGTCCCATGACCTGCGTACGCCGCTGACGCGATTGCGGCTGTCACTGGAGCTGATGGGCAACCATAACGACCTGACCGATGACATGGTCCGTGACATCGAAGACATGGACGCGATTCTCGACCAGTTCCTGGCGTTTATCCGGGATGGCCGTGATGAAGTGTTGGAGGAGGTCGACCTGACGGATCTGGTACGTGAAGTCGTGGCGCCCTATAACCAGAATGGCGAACAGGTCCGCATGCGCCTTGAGCCGATCCAGCCGTTTGCGTTGCGCCGGGTGTCGATGAAGCGCCTGTTGAACAACCTGATCGGCAACGCCTTGCATCACGCGGGTTCGGATGTGGAAGTGGCGGCGTACGTTTCCGGCGACAGCGCGGCGCCTTACGTGGTGCTGAGTGTGATGGACCGGGGAGCGGGCATCGACCCGGACGAGTTGGAAGGCATTTTCAACCCGTTCACCCGTGGCGACCGTGCCCGCGGTGGCAAAGGCACTGGCCTGGGGCTGGCGATTGTGCGGCGGATTGCTTCGATGCATGGCGGCAATGTTGAGTTGCGCAACCGTGAAGAGGGTGGCCTGGAAGCGCGGGTGCGCTTGCCGTTGGGGCTGATGTTGCCCCGGGATGCGGTCTAGGCAGCAACACCATTCAAATGTGGGAGCGGGCTTGCTCGCGAATGCGATAGATCAGCCAATACATGTGCAAGCTGATCCACCGCATTCGCGAGCAAGCCCGCTCCCACACAAGCCCGCTTCCACATTGGTTTGCGGCGTTTCAACCGTCGTATTTGATCAGCCCTTGCCCTTGGTCCGCGTCATGTTCGGGCCACTATTCTTCTCCAGGTGCTGAATGATGATCCCCGCCACGTCCTTGCCCGTGGTGGTCTCGATCCCTTCCAACCCTGGGGATGAATTTACCTCCATCACCAGTGGCCCGTGGTTGGAGCGCAATATATCCACACCCGCCACGCTCAACCCCATGACCTTGGCAGCCCGCAGCGCAGTCATGCGTTCTTCCGGAGTGATCTTGATCAGGCTGGCACTGCCGCCACGGTGCAGGTTGGAACGGAACTCACCCGGTTTGGCCTGGCGCTTCATCGCCGCAATCACCTTGTCGCCGACCACGAAGCAGCGAATATCCGCACCGCCGGCTTCCTTGATGTATTCCTGCACCATGATGTTCTGCTTGAGGCCCATGAAGGCTTCGATCACCGACTCGGCCGCCGTTGCGGTTTCACACAGCACCACGCCGATACCCTGAGTGCCTTCCAATACCTTGATCACCAGCGGCGCGCCGTTGACCATTTCGATCAGGTCGGGGATGTCGTCGGGGGAGTGGGCAAAGCCGGTGACCGGCAGGCCGATGCCCCGGCGCGAGAGCAATTGCAGTGAACGCAGCTTGTCGCGCGAGCGCGCTATGGCGACCGATTCATTGAGGGGGAACACCCCCATCATTTCAAACTGGCGCAACACTGCGCAGCCATAGAACGTCACCGATGCGCCAATGCGCGGGATCACCGCATCAAAACCCTCCAGCGGCTTGCCCCGGTAGTGGATCTGCGGCTTGTGGCTGGCAATGTTCATATAGGCACGCAACGTGTCGATCACCACCATTTCGTGGCCACGTTCGGTGCCGGCCTCAACCAGGCGGCGGGTGGAATACAGACGCGGGTTTCGCGACAGCACAGCAATCTTCATGCAGCACCTGGGGCAGAAATAGTAGAGACCGGGAACACCGGCTTGTCTTGAACGTACTTGACGCTTGGATTGACCACCAACTGGCCGTCAATCAGCGCCTTGGAACCGAGCAACAGGCGGTAACGCATGGCTTTACGGCAGGCCAGGGTGAACTCCACCCGCCAGACCCGATCACCCAGTGCCAGGGTGGTGCTGATCACATAGCGCACCTGCGCATGACCGTTGGAGCTCTTGATGGTTTTCATCGTCACCAGCGGCGCTTCGCAGCGGCGGTGACGCAGTTGCACCACACTGCCCAGGTGCGCGGTAAAGCGCACCCACTGCTCACCGTCGCGCTCAAACGGCTCGATGTCGGTGGCGTGCAGGCTTGAGGTGCTGGCGCCGGTGTCGATCTTTGCGCGCAGGCCTGCCACTCCCAGGTCGGGAAGTGCCACCCACTCACGCAGACCGACAACGGTCAAATGGTCAAATGTCTTCAATATGGGTAACCGATCGATTCGCCCAGGCATGAGGGGAAACCTCAGCCAAGGCTTTGAATGCGGGCTTGGCGAACCAATATCCCTGCATCAGAAATATTCCACAGTCGGAAAGGAAGTCACGCTCGCCGGCACTTTCGATGCCTTCGGCGATGACAGTAACCCCCAACTGCTCACAGATTGTGACAATCCCCCGGACGATCACCTGACGGACACGGTCCTGATCGACATCGCGAATCAACGCCATGTCGAGTTTGATCAGGTCAGGTTGGAAATCGGCCAGCAGATTCAGCCCCGAATAGCCCGCACCGAAATCGTCAATGGCGGTCTTGAAGCCGAATTCGCGGTATTCACGCAGAATATTCGTCAAATGGCGATAGTTATCTACATGCTCGCTTTCCAGCGTCTCGAAAACCAGCCGATCCAGCGGGAAATTATGCGCACGTGCGGCCTCCAGGGTGCTGCGAATACACAGCTCCGGGCGATAGACGGCGTTAGGCATGAAGTTGATCGAAAGGTGTGTTTGCATCCCCAGGGCCGCGGCGCCGGCAATGGCCTGGGTCCGGCAACGCTGGTCGAAGCGGTAGCGGTTGGTCTCGTTGACTTGCTCCAGCACCGAAAGCGCACCTTCACCATTAACCCCGCGCACCAGCGCTTCGTTGGCGAAAACCGAGCGGTCGCGAAGGTCGACAATCGGTTGGTAGGCGAAGGAAAAATCGAAGCCCAGGGGCTCGCTTTCCTGGCAACCCGTGCAGCGCTGGTTGGGCGAGGTGAGTGAAATGGGGAAATCGGTCACGGCATAATCCTCGCAATACAGGTTGCTACCTGGCGTATCTTAGGTGAGCCCAAGGGTTTATGCGTCGAAGGGGTTCAACGGTAAAGTTGCGACATTTTTCAGAGCGGGGAATTCAAGTGGCTCAAAAGCAGGAAGAGGAAGAGAAGGTCCGTCTGGACAAGTGGTTGTGGGCCGCGCGTTTCTATAAAACCCGCGCCCTGGCCAAGGCCGCCATCGAGAGTGGCAAGGTGCACCATCGCGGTGAACGCTGCAAGCCGGGCAAGGAACCGCGCGTCGGCGACGAATTCCAGATTCGTACGGGATTTGATGAAAAGACCGTGGTGGTCCAGGCGCTATCCATCGTGCGCCGTGGCGCGCCGCAAGCGCAGACGCTCTACGTCGAGACCGAAGCCAGCATCGCCAAGCGCGAGAATGCGGCGGCGATGCGCAAGGCCGGGGCCATGGGCCTGAGCACCGATGGCAAGCCGAGCAAGAAGCAGCGCCGCGATCTGTTCAAGTTTCGCGGCAGCGGCAATGACGACTAACCCCGGCTCGGGCAATCCTACGTATTACGGGTGCATGACGCTCAGGCGGCTGATCAGTGGCACGCGCTGAAACAGTCTGAAAACCGGCGCCGTCACCCGTAGCAACCCCTGCGATACTTTCGCCGCAAACGGTGTGTAATACCCCCACCCCAAAGCCAACAGCGCCAGCAATACACCACCGATGTAATCGTCCTGCCCCCAATGCGCGCCCGCCACCAGGCGCGGCATCATGAACAGCAGCGCCAGGCCCCAGATCACCAGCAGCTGGCCGATACGCTTGGTGAACACCGTCATGAACATCGCCCAGATCAACAGTACCGAGGCATGGTCCCCCGGAAAACTCTGGCTCGAACGGTCTTTGAGCTCCCAGGTCTTCTCCAGCCCGGGAAAGTAGTCGCTCATCTGAATGGCCCCGCTGATCACCATCGACGGGCTACTGTGTTGCCAGCCCATGTGTGCCGCGAGTTTGGAAAACAGCATGCGGATAAACAGCAACAGCAACAAAATGCCGACAAAACCTAACAGCGCCTGGCGTACCTGCACGGCGTTGAAGACCCAGTCGCCGCGAATCAGCAGCATCAGCAGAATCACGCCGACCACTGCATCAAACGGTCGCAAACTGGCCACGGCCCATACGTGCAGCCAGCTTGAGTGGGTTGCCAGCGGATCATTGAGCAGATGAAACAGCCATTCGTCGAAAACCACACACAGCATCTGGCCCGTGGGCCACAGCCAAAAACACAGCAGTCCGATTGCGAGTAGATTGCAAACGGCCCATCGCCCGAGGTTCCACTTGGCTTGGAACAAACCCGGATTGTTCATAAACTGTCCCCCATCGCTCTAAAAACCGCACCAAATTGGTGCTAAAGCGTTTAATTCTATAAACCTTGTAATCAATTTGTCATCAATTCAGATACCCAGACCTATGACTGATCTACCGGATACCGACTTCACCCAACGCTTCATCTTCGACGAGACCGACGCCCGTGGCGAACTGGTCTCGCTGGAGCGCAGCTACGCCGAAGTCCTCGCCAAGCACCCCTATCCGGAGCCGGTCGCGCAATTGCTCGGTGAGCTGATGGCGGCGGCTGCGCTGCTGGTGGGCACCATGAAGTTCGACGGCTTGCTGATCCTGCAGGCCCGTTCCGAAGGCCCTGTCCCATTGCTGATGATCGAATGCTCCAGTGAGCGCGACATCCGTGGCCTGGCCCGTTACGAGGCCGACCAGATCGCCCCGGACGCGACCCTGTCCGACCTGATGCCCAACGGCGTATTGGCGCTCACCGTCGATCCGACCGAAGGCCAGCGCTACCAGGGTATCGTCGACCTCGACGGCGAGACCCTGTCGGACTGCTTCACCAACTATTTCGTGATGTCCCAGCAAGTGGGCACCAAGTTCTGGCTCAACGCCGACGGCCATCGCGCCCGTGGCCTGCTGCTGCAACAACTGCCGGCTGACCGCATCAAGGACGACGACGATCGCGCCGAAAGCTGGCGCGGCCTCACCGCCCTGGCCGGTACGCTCACGGCTGAGGAACTGCTGGGCCTGAGCAACGAAACCATCCTGCACCGCCTGTACCACGAAGAAGCTGTGCGCCTGTTCGACGCACAGTCCCTGCGCTTCAATTGCAGCTGCTCACGCGAGCGCTCGGCCAATGCGCTGGTCAGCCTGGGCCTGGAAGATGCACAGAGTCTGGTGGTGGAACACGGCGGCAATATCGAGATCGACTGCCAGTTCTGCAATGAACGTTACCTGTTTGATGCCGCCGATGTAGCCCAATTGTTCGCTGGCGCAGGCATCGACACCCCTTCCGATACCCGCCACTAAAACGTTTAAGCACAGGTAAATCACCTGACAAACGCCGGATTAGCGCAGTTCTGACGGGAGGGCCCTACTTTTTTTGGGCTTTTCTGGCATAATCCGGCCCACTTTTTTCGCGGTAGTAGTGCGCAACTTTCTACTACAAAACGTTTGGAGCACTCGGCCATAGGCCGACGGGGAACCTCATGACGCAAGCCAATAACGCCGTATACACCGATCTGAGTGTTGACGATCTGGTCAAAGAAGCCCTGCAGCGCGGTGAAGGCGTGCTTGCCGATACTGGCGCGCTGGTCGTAGAAACCGGTCACCGCACCGGTCGTTCGCCAGTCGATCGTTTCATCGTTGAAGAGCCAACCACCCAGGACGCCATCGCCTGGGGCCCGATCAACCGCAAGTTCCCGGCCGACAAGTTCGATGCGCTGTGGGCTCGCGTCGAGGCCTTCAACAATGCGCAAGAGCATTTCGTTTCCCACGTTCACGTAGGGGCTGCCGAAGACCACTACCTGGCCGTGAAAATGACCACCCAGACTGCCTGGCAGAACCTGTTCGGTCGTTGCCTGTTCATCAACCCGGCCCAGTACAACCCTGCCGGTCGCGATGAATGGCAAGTGCTCAACGTGGCCAACTTCGAGTGCGTGCCAGAGCGTGACGGCACCAACTCCGACGGTTGCGTGATCCTCAACTTCGCACAGAAGAAAGTGCTGATCGCCGGCATGCGTTACGCCGGTGAGATGAAAAAAGCCATGTTCTCGGTGCAGAACTTCCTGCTGCCGGCTTCCGACGTGCTGCCTATGCACTGCGCCGCCAACATCGGCGAAGCGGGCGACGTAACCCTGTTCTTCGGTCTGTCGGGCACGGGTAAAACCACCCTGTCCGCCGACGAAAGCCGTTACCTGATCGGTGACGACGAACACGGCTGGGGCGAAGGCGTGGTGTTCAACATCGAAGGCGGTTGCTATGCCAAGTGCATCGACCTGTCCGAGAAGAACGAGCCGGTCATCTGGAAAGCCATCAAGCACGGCGCCGTGCTGGAAAACGTTGTCATCGACGACGCCAAGCACGCGGACTACACCAATGTCAGCCTGACCCAGAACAGCCGCGCAGCCTACCCGCTGGAGCACGTTGCCAAGCGTTCCGAGAAAAACCTGGGCGGCGAGCCAAACGCGGTGATCTTCCTGACCTGCGACCTGACCGGCGTTCTGCCGCCCGTGTCGATCCTCAGTGAAGAACAAGCGGCCTACCACTTCCTGTCCGGCTACACCGCACTGGTGGGCTCGACCGAAATGGGTTCCGGCGGCGGCATCAAGTCGACCTTCTCCACCTGCTTCGGCGCGCCGTTCTTCCCGCGTCCGGCTGGTGAATACGCCGAGCTGCTGATCAAGCGCATCCGCGGCTTCGGCTCCAAGGTCTACCTGGTCAACACCGGCTGGACCGGCGGCGGCTACGGCGTTGGCAACCGCTTCAACATCCCGACCACTCGTGGCGTGATCGCAGCGATCCAGAGCGGCGCGTTGGTCGGTGCACAAACCGAACACCTCGACACCATCAACCTCGATGTGCCACTGGCCGTACCGGGCGTTGAGACTGGCCTGTTGAACCCACGTAACACCTGGGCTGACAAGGCTGCCTACGACGAAGCAGCGAAGGCGCTGGCTGGCCTGTTCATCGAGAACTTCAAGAAGTTTGACGTGAGCGATGCGATCAAGGCTGCCGGTCCTCAGTTGTAAGATTCGGTAGTTGTGAAAAAGCCGCCTCTTGTAGGCGGCTTTTTTGTGCGCGACAGGTCAGTCGGCGATGTGCAAAACCACGGCCCCGACCAGCACCAGCACGACCCCCAGAATTTGCACGGCCGACAAGCGCTCCTTGAAAAACACAAACCCCAAAACTGCCGCAATCCCCCCCGACAACGTACTGATCACCGTCACCACCGACACCGACCCTGCCATCGCCCCCCACGAAAACGCCGAGAACCCACCCAGGTTCATCAAGCTCGCGCCGGTCAGCGTCGCACAGTTTTTCAGCGGCGGGATTTTCAGACCGTCCTTGATCTTCAGCACCATCACCACCAGCACGCACAGGCCCACCAGGTAACCCAACCACAACATGGTGATCGGCCCCAGCGCCGGTAATGTATAGCGGCCTTGCAGCCAGAAGCTGGTGCCGTACAGCGTTGCCGCGAGCATGGCGTAGATGATGGACAGCCGCGGGTTGTTGTGAGGGACGTCGTTGTCCTTGTGGATGCTGGAGAGGATCACGCCAATCACGCACAGCGCGATGCAGCCCAGTTGCGTCAGGCTGATGTGTTCACCGCTGGCCCAGGACAGCAGCGTGGTGACTACGCCGTAGGACGTCACCAGCGGTGCGACGATGGCAGCCTTGCCCAGGGCGAACGCCTTGGACAGTGCGAGAGCGCCGGAGACGGTGAGCAGGGCGGCGGTGATGCCCAGTAGCCAGACGCTCAGCGCTGCATCGAGGGATTTGACGAGGAAGGTCGGGAAGATGACCAGCAACAGGGTCATGATCAAAAAGCCCAGGGCCTGGCCGAAGTACACCGCGCGCTTGACCCCGACGGCACGGGCGTTGAGGCCCACGAGAAAGTCCGTGCCGCCCCAGAGCAGGGCGGCCAGCAGGCCCATTGTTACGTCCATGTAAGGTCCTTGTTGGTTCGTGCGCGGCTTGCCAGATTAGCGCAGATCGAATGTGGGAGCGGGCTTGCTCGCGAATGCTGTATTTCAGTTGGAGGTGTATCGGCTGACACTCCGTATTCGCGGGCAAGCCCGCTCCCACATTGGAACGTTGTTGTGCTTTGGGTCTGCGCTCAATCAGCTCAGGTTTTCCAAGGTCTGTGTGTCCCATCTTTGCGTCTTGATCGCCAGGTACAACATGCCGATGGTCAGCGGGATTTTGTCGCCGCGACCCTTGGCGCGATGCTTCAGGAATACATCGAACACCGGCGGGTTGAAGTAGCGATAGGCGTCGTAGTCGCCCATATCGAGAGCAAATTCCTCTTCAACGGCTTCCATGAACTGCTTGGCCTCTGCACCGTCGCAACCGAGGTCGAAGTTGATCGCGGTTTGCAGGCGCAGGGTCTTGTGTTTCGGCAAGCCGATTTCTTCGTGCAGCAGTTGCAGGAGTTGCTGCATCGCGAGGTCTTCGGGGAAGTCGGGGGCGAGGTTCATGGTGGGGGCACGCAGGAGTGGGTGAGGGGGATGGTCGCGTTGCAGGCGGTATTTGTTTCGGGTGATGAAGAGGGCCAAGCCTATCAAGAATACGAAGACAGGTAGAAAGGGCATTCTGAGAATCACCGCCACGTAGGGGAGTAGGAACGTCAAAGTGAGCCCGGTCACGAGAAATGTGAGTGCGAAACGCTTTCTGAGGGTGGGGTCTGTGATTTGGTAATGCAGCACCAAATACGTGATGAAAAAAAATACGGATTGAAGGTACATGGCCATGCAACTAAGGCTCTTCCGAGTAGATATGCATCGAGAGTGTTGAGTGCTGAGGGCCTATCCCTCCTTTCACGCTGGCCTCAAGACCTATGATGATGTCACCCGTGTGATATTTGCGAAGCTTGTTCGAAATCGTATCGCCAACAAAGCCAGCAGTTACCGCTGAAATGACAATTCCTGGCGTTGAAATAGCTCCGGAAATTATTTGTTTGATGAGGATGTTTTGGTCGTTTAACCGATCAGCTTGATTTCGTCTCAACGGATTCGAAATTGCGACTGTGATCTCGCATGGAAAATCCTTAGCCAGCATTTTTTCGTACAGATTGCGTATTTGATCGCGAACTTGCTGGGCTGCTGTTTTGGCTTCCGGTAGGCAAAGGTTGGCTAAAGCGTGTCGATTGCCAGGCAAAACAGTGAAGCGAATCACCTTGAAAATGACGCCATAGTGACCGATGTGTTGAGTCTTTTCGATGTGCATGAGGCCTTGCCCCGAAACTTTATAAGGCGCTAGTTTCGGTCAGGCAAAGGTGATTTTTGTAGAGCTAAGGAAGGGTGTTTTAAGCAGTTTCGGAGGAGGATGGCACGGCATTTGGCGGTTTCTTACAGGTGTTTCCGATTGCATGGTTTGACGTGAATCGTTTGGACGAAATTGGTTATTTGTGGGAGCCGAGTTTGTCCACGATGACGGTGGGACAGTTGGGGAAATACGGACCGATACACCGCCATCGCAGGCAAGCCAGCTCCCACAGATTTAGCTGTGTGGCTGGTTAGGTTGCTTTGGTGTTTCGGCCGCCGGTTGCAGCTGTACATGCTGTGCAGCTTCCAGCAAATCACAGCCATCCTGGACGAGGAGGTATAGCGCGTTTGTGATGTGGGATATGTCTTTGAGGTCGGCGTGTTCGAAGGTCATGCAGGAGAAGGTTTCCAGCAAGTCGGTGGCAGCGCGGATGCGTTGGTGGGCGGCGGACTGAATGTCTTCAGCGGTAGCTTGGGTGTCTATGAGTAGCGGATGAGTATCTGTGAAATTGGTACGCAACTGACGATAGCGGTCCATCGTTTCAATTATTTGCATTTGAAGGTACTCGGTTTGCTGTTGGGTAACCGACATCACCGTGGCCAAACGGTGGGTGGCGGACTGTGCGCGGGTTGGCCAGCCGGAAACAGCACTCCGACACGTCCGAAGACGTCCCCCACACAGCCGCCATAGCACTGCGATACGAGACGATAGACGTTCGAAGAGTAAGTAATGGCACTTATGTGTGCTGTTTTTCGGGTGACCAAACCCGGTCGCTGATTTGGCAGCGACGAAGCGAACCTTAGAAGTGAGTCAGTTTCCGGGCAATAAACAGATGGTTTAACTGGGCGGGGTTCGATCAGGCGCCAACAGGCCTGCTGATACACCGCTCAAAAATCGCCTCCAACCCCCGGTAATCACACGCCACCGCATCAATATTCGCCGGCACCCATGCGGCATGTTTCACCAGCCACCAGTTCACTGAAAACCCCGCATTCACGATGATCTGTTCAAACAAAATCCGCTGCGCCCGCCCGTTGCCTTCGCGGAAGGGGTGAATAACGTTGAGGTCGCCGTACGCCTCGGCAATCTGCGTCACCAGCTCGGACTGAGTCGCGCCCACGTACCAGTTGGCCGCTTCCATATGCCGGATGATTTTCGCCGCTTCCGGTGGGATACGTTCCGGGGTGCAGAACAGGGTGTCGCCTTTCTGGATGTTGACGCTGCGCAACTCGCCGGCCCAGTCGTAGAGGTCGTCGAACAGGATGTGGTGGATGTGCTGCAGGCGATCGAGGTCGTAGGGCGGAGGGAAGAGCGGGAGGTTGCCTACGGCGATTTCGGAGAGTTCCCGCTCAGCCTGGTGCAGGCGGGCTTCGTCGTGCAAATCGAGGCGGTTGCGCAGCACGCTGCTACCGGGATAGCAGTACGGGTCCTGGCCGACGCCATATTTGTCGAGCATCAGCGTGGGGTGTCGCGGTACTTGGCAAGGACGGCTTCGCGGGTCGGCAGGGGTTTGTCGACGTCGGCCGGTTGGGTGTCGAACCCTTCCAGGCGCAGGCTGGCCAGGTAATTGGAACGGCGGATCTTGTGGTAATGATCCTGTTTTTGCTCAAACGTCAGTTCGCTCATCGCAGCGTACTCCTGGGTAGCAAGGCTTGATTGTAGCGCAATGCTTCCGAGGGCAGGCGCGATAAAAACCACGTCACATTTTGTACAAATAAACTGCCAGCTCGCTGAATTCAGCGTATGTTGCAGCGCAAAATCTTGTAGGGCGATTCCGCCCACTACTTAAAGGGAGTTAAGCATGGGTTTGCTGCGTGTCGCTTCGGCGATGTCATTGTGTGCGGTAGCGTTTTCCGTCCAGGCCGAACAGTTGCCGATCGAAGTGCTCAGCGCGGTGGTCAAGGATCAGAAAATCGCTGACGCCGAAGTGCTGCTGCAACGCAACGGCGCACAGAACGTGGTGGGTCGTACCAACGCGCAAGGCCAGGTGACGCTCACCAGCGAAGGCGCCGATGATGGCAGCAGCCTGCTGATCATCAAGAAGCCTGGCTATTCCAACCTGGTGGTGAAGTGCCCGTGCAAGGGCATGACCTATGCGGTCAGCCCGGTGATGGAAAACCTCGACGGCCTGCGTGTGGTGCTGACGTGGGGCAAGACCCCGGAAGACCTCGATTCCCACATGATCTTCCCCGGCAACAATATCTACTTCGAAAACAAGCAAGGTACCGACGCCGAGCTGGACGTGGACGACGTTGACAGCTACGGCCCGGAAACCATCACCCTGCAGAAAAAACACTACGGCGAAAGCTACGTGTATGCGGTGCATGACTTCACCAACGGCAGCAATCCAAGCTCGCGCCAGCTGTCCAACAGTGAGGCCAAGGTGTTTGTGTATATGGGCCAATCGCTGGTACGTACCTACTACGTGCCGCAGAACCGCACCGGCAACCTGTGGACAGTATTCCGCATGACCGGCAGCGGCGACTTCCAGGACATCAACACCTTCACCGGCGTGACTGTGGACGCGGCGAACGTGCTGAACGAAGTCAAGCCGTTGCTGGATGACAGCGTGGCGGTCTCGGCAGTGGCGGTCAGCTCCTCCGCACAAACCGATGCGAAACGTCTTAACCTGCAAGGTGAAGCGGCCTACCAGGCTGGCAAGCTGGACCAGGCGATCGACCTGTTCCGCCAAGCCATCGAGCTGGACAATGGCTTCGGCAAGGCCTACGGCAACCTGGGCCTGGCCTATCAGAAGGCTGGCAACACCGCCGAGTCGATCTGGGCCAACCGCAAGGCCATCGCTTTGGCGACTGGTGCGAATGCCCCTACCGTGCGTGCAGGGTCTTACTACAACATTGCGCGGATCTATGAAGCGGCCGGGCAGTTCCAGGATGCGTTGCGTCACTACCAGTTGGCCAAGGAACAGAAAGCCAATCCGGTGTATGACACGGCGATTGAGCGGGTGAAAAACCGCTGATTCACCGGTAATACAGAAATACAGATCTAAACAATGTGGGAAGGGGCTGGCCCCCTCCCACATTTGGTTTGCGGTGCTCCTGCAAAACCTGGTGAAACATCCCACTTCGGCCCTGCGCCATCCCCGCCCTGTGTATCATCCTGTCTCTTTTTTCCATGCGACCTTTCTCGATGCGCTGAGATTTGCGGGCTATGTTTTTGAGCCTACTCAGCGGTCAATGGAGTGACAGCTTATGCACGACACCCTCCAGCAGGTCTTTGGTTATCCACAGTTTCGTTTGGGCCAGGAACAAACGGTCAGCGCCGTGCTGGCCGGTCGTTCTGCTGCCGCGATTTTCCCCACGGGCTCCGGCAAGTCCCTTTGTTATCAGCTGTCGGCAGTGCTGTTGCCGCACCTGACGCTGGTGGTGTCGCCGCTGCTGGCGCTGATGCAGGACCAGCTGGGTTTCCTGCAACGCCATGGCATTTCGGCGGGCAGTATCGATTCGGCCCAGAGCCGCGAAGACGCGAATGATGTGATGGCGCGTGCGCGTTCGGGTGAGTTGAAGATCCTGATGATTTCCGTGGAGCGCTTGAAGAACGAGCGTTTTCGCAACTTCCTGCAAAGCGTGCAGATCTCGCTGTTGGTGGTGGATGAGGCGCACTGTATTTCCGAATGGGGCCATAATTTCCGTCCGGACTATTTGAAGCTGCCGGACTACCAGCGTCAGTTCAATATCCCACAAGCCCTGCTGTTGACGGCTACGGCGACGCCCAAGGTGATTGCCGACATGCAGGCGAAGTTCGCCATTGCTGCAGACGATGTGGTCACCACGGGCTTCTACCGGCCCAACCTCAACCTGTTGGTGGAACCCGTCAGTGGTGCAGACAAGCGCCGCCGACTGGTGCAGTGGATGAGCGAGCGGGTGGGCCAGCCGAGCATCGTTTACGTCACCTTGCAAAAAACCGCCGAACAGATTGCCGAGCATCTCAATCGCCATGGTATCCAGGCCGAGGCGTATCACGCCGGTTTGCCCCACGATAAGCGCGAGGGTATCCAGCAGCGCTTCATGGGCGGGCGCTCCAATTGCATCGTCGCCACCATCGCGTTTGGCATGGGCATCGACAAGAGCGACATCCGCAATGTGGTGCATTTCGACCTGCCCAAGTCCATCGAGAACTACAGCCAGGAAATCGGCCGCGCCGGGCGTGATGGTCAACCGTCCGATTGCCTGGTACTGGCCAACCGCGACAGCCTCAACGTGTTGGAAAACTTCGTCTATGGCGACACGCCGGAGCGGGACGGCATTCGCCGTGTGCTCGACGAGCTGCAGGCCGCGCGGGGTGACGGGCAGTGGGAGTTCCTGCTGCGCTCGCTGTCGGACCACAGCAACATCCGCGAGCTGCCGCTGAAAACGTTGCTGGTGCAGTTGGAGCTCAAGGGCGTGATCGCGCCGCGCTATGCGTTTTATGCCGAATACCGCTTCAAGTACCTGATCGAACCCGAAGCCCTGCTGGCGCGTTTTTCCGGCGAGCGGCAGCAGTTTGTCGCGGCGATTATCCAGGTGTGCAAGCGGGCCAGGACTTGGGCGACGGTGGACTTCGACGCGCTTTATCAACAGCACAACGCCGGGCGCGACCGCGTGGTGAAGGCGCTGGATTACTTCCAGGAACAGGGCTTGGTCGAGCTGGAAAGCAAGCAGATGACCGAGGTCTACAGCCTGCTCGATACGGATTTCGACCCACAGGCCTTGAGCGCCGAGTTATACACAGGCTTCAAGCAGCACGAGATCGGTGAGGTGGCACGGATTCACGCCATGCTTGATCTGTTCGCCACCGAACGCTGCCTGGGGCAGCGCCTGGCGCAGTATTTTGGCGATGAAAACGCGCCGCAGCGCTGTGGGCATTGTTCGGTCTGCCACGGTGATGTGGCGCACTTACCGCCGCCGCCGGCCTTGCCGCCGCTTGTGGATAAAAACTTCATGGGGCTGTGCGGTGATTTTATCCACAGGCATCATCAGCACACCGGCCAATTGCCCGAAGCGGAACGCCTGACGCGGTTCCTCGGCGGGATCAGCGTGCCGTTGTTTACCAAGTTGAAAGTGCGGGGTATTCCGGGCTTTGCTGCGCTGGAAGATTATCCGTATGCCGAGGTACGCGAGTGGGCCGAGGTCCATTTGAATGCGCTTTGAACCCTTCTTTAGAGGTGAGCCCTATGCCTGATTCCGTGCCACAACGTGCCGATTACCTTCACTTCCAGCCGATCATCACGCGCTGGCACGACAACGATGTGTATGGCCATGTGAACAACGTGACCTACTACAGCTTTTTCGACACGGCGGTGAATACCTACCTGATCGAACAGGGTGGGTTGGATATTCACGACGGCGAAGTGGTGGGGTTCGTGGTGAGTTCGGCGTGTGATTACTTCGCGTCGATTGCCTTTCCCGAGCGCATCGACATTGGCTTGCGGGTGGGCAAGTTGGGCAACAGTTCGGTGCAGTACGAGTTGGCGGTGTTCAAGGCAGGCGAGGACGAAGCCTGTGCGGCGGGGCGCTTTGTGCATGTGTTTGTGGAGCGTGGGTCGAACCAGCCGGTGCCGATTGCGGGGGTGTTGCGCGAGGCGTTGCAGCGGTTGGTGGCCTGATCGCAATCTCGCGATCCGTGGAAATCAAATGTGGGAGCTGGCTTGCCTGCGATAGCGGTGGGTCAAGTCAAGCCGTATTGCCTGACTGTTTGCTATCGCGGGCAAGCCCGCCCCCACATGAATCGTGCTGTGTGCTCTAGGTCGCGGGCTTAGCGGTGACGGTAGTGATGCTTGTTCTTGCGATGCCCGTAAGCATGCCCACGGCCACGATGGTCATCACGATCATAACGACGGTTGTCACGCGAACGACGATCATCGTCATCGCTCTTGTTGCCCATGTAGTTGCCCAGCGCACCACCCGCGCCACCGCCGGCGGCTGCGCCGATCAGGCTGCCGGTGCTGCCGCCGACACTGCGACCCACAACGTTGCCGCCCGCTGCGCCCAACGCACCGCCGATGGCGGCTTCGCCACGGCTGCGTTTGTCGGCGCCGACCGCACTACCACCGGCGCCACCCAGGGCTGCGCCAATGGTCGAGCCGGTGTTGCCGCCAAGCTGCTGGCCAACAACCGAACCTAGAACCCCGCCCAATGCGCCGCCTACACCGGCTTCGGTGGTGCCACCGGCCATGGCTGCGCCACTGACCAGGCCAAGGGACAACAAGAGAATCGAGGAGAACTTCATTCAGGGAAACCTCAAGGGGATGACGGCGCGATCCTGAGGCTGTATCGGTATTGTGACAATAGAAATCCGACCAGTAACACGAGTTGTGCACAATTCGCTAAGTTACTGTTTTGACTAGGGAACTTAAGCTGGTTTTATGGGTCTTTAGCTACTTCGGAACGGCCGCTTTTATGCAAAAGCGGCCTTTTTTTTGCTCGCAATTGTAGTGAGCGGGCTTGCCCGCGCTGGGTGGCGAAGCCGCCCCAAATCCATACACCTGAGTCTTTCTGATGCACCGCGGCGTACCGTTTGGGGCGGCTGCGCCGCCCAGCGCGGGCAAGCCCGCTCACTACGAGGTGATGGTCAGGCGCTGCGGGCCATGATCAGGCCGTTGTCGCTCGCGGCTTCCAGCCGGATCGCCACGAATTTCGACGTCGGCGTATGGCTGCCATCCCCAGTGCTTTCCAGTGGCACCAGTGGGTTCACTTCCGGGTAGTAGGCCGCCGCCTGTCCTGCCGGAATATCGAACGCCAGCAAGGTAAAGCCTTTCACACGGCGTTCACGGCCGTCCTCCCACAGCGACACGATGTCGGCCTTCTGCCCCGGCTTGAAGCCCAGGCGGATGATGTCGGCTTCGTTGACAAACAGCACGTCGCGCTGGCCCTTGACCCCACGGTAGCGGTCGTCCAGGCCATAAATGGTGGTGTTGTACTGATCGTGGGAGCGCATCGACTGCATGATCAAGTCCGGCACCTTGCCGGTGGCGTGGGTGCGTTCGTGGATCAGGTCCTTGGGCAGGATATTAGCGCGGAAGTTGGCGCGGCCCGACGGAGTGTTCCAGCGCCGTGAGCCGGCGGAGTTGCCGAGGTAGAAACCGCCCGGGTGCTTGATCTTCTCGTTGAAGTCCTTGAAGCCCGGGATGGTGTCGGCGATCAGTTCACGGATGCGCCCGTAGTCGGCCACCAGCCAGTTCCAGTCCACTGGTTTGCTGCCCAGGGTGGCGGCGGCGATACCGGCCAGGATCGCCGGCTCGGATTTCATCAGTTTCGACAGCGGTTGCAGTTGGCCGTTGGAGCCGTGGACCATGCTGAACGAATCTTCCACCGTCACCGCTTGCGGGCCGTCGGCCTGGATGTCGATGTCGGTACGGCCCAGGCACGGCAGGATCAGCGCGTCTTTGCCGTGCATGAGGTGGCTGCGGTTGAGCTTGGTGCTGATCTGCACGGTCAGGTCGCAGTTGCGCAGCGCTTCAAAGGTGCGCGGGCTGTCTGGGGTGGCTTGGGCGAAGTTGCCGCCCAGGCCGATAAACACCTTGGAGCGGCCTTCGAGCATGGCGTGGATCGCTTCGACCACGTTGTGGCCGTTGGTGCGTGGCACCTGGAACTGGAAGCGCCGTTCCAGGGCGTCGAGGAACGCCACCGGTGGGCGTTCGTTGATGCCCATGGTGCGGTCGCCCTGCACGTTGCTGTGGCCACGCACCGGACACAGGCCGGCGCCGGGGCGGCCGATGTTGCCGCGCAGCAGCATCAGGTTGGCGATTTCCTGGATGGTCGGCACCGAGTGACGGTGCTGGGTAATGCCCATGGCCCAGCACATGATCACGTTCTTGCCTTTGGCGTACATGCGCGCCGCCTGCTCGATCTCGACCAGCGTCAGGCCCGATTGCTCGGTGATTTCATCCCACGAGGTGTCGTCGATCCTGGCCAGGTAGTCCAGCACGTTGGCGGTGTGTTCGTTGAGGAAGTCGTGGTCGAACACCGCTTCCTTGCCTTCGGCCTGGGCCTGGCGTTCCCACAGCAGCAGGAACTTGGCCATGCCGCGCAAAATGGCCATGTCGCCACCCAGGGCCGGGCGGAAGTAGGCGGTGTTGGTCGGTTTGTCGCCGTTGGTGAGCATTTCCAGCGGGTGTTGCGGGTGCTGGAAGCGTTCCAGGCCGCGCTCTTTGAGCGGGTTGATACACACCACCTGGGCACCACGGGTCACCGCTTCGCGCAGGGGTTCAAGCATGCGTGGGTGGTTGGTGCCAGGGTTCTGGCCCCAGACGAAAATCGCGTCGGCATGTTCAAAGTCGTCAAAGGTCACGGTGCCTTTGCCCACGCCCACGCTTTGCGCCAGCGCGACGCCGCTGGCCTCGTGGCACATGTTCGAACAGTCCGGGAAGTTGTTGGTGCCGTAGGCGCGCACAAACAGTTGATACAGGTACGCCGCTTCGTTGCTGGCGCGGCCCGAGGTGTAGAACTCGGCCATATCCGGGCTGGGCAGGGCGTTGAGGTGCTTGCCCACCAGGTCGAACGCGGCTTCCCAGCTGATGGGCTGGTAGCGGTCGGTGTCGGCGTCGTAGCGCATCGGCTCGGTCAGGCGGCCCTGGTATTCCAGCCAGTAGTCGCTTTGCGCCAGCAGCGAGGTGACGCTGTGCTTGGCGAAGAACGCCGCATCGACACGGCGCTTGGTGGCTTCCCAGTTCACCGCCTTGGCGCCGTTCTCGCAGAACTTGACCATGCCGCTTTCCGGCGAGTCGCCCCAGGCGCAGCCTGGGCAGTCGAAGCCGCCGTTCTGGTTGGTCTTGAGCATCATGCGCAGGTTTTTCAGCGCGTTGTCGCTGGTCAGCCAGGCCTGGGCCACGCTGATCAGTGCGCCCCAGCCGCCGGCTGCGCCCTTGTAGGGCTTGTAGCGCGGGGTTGGGGTTTGGTCGGCTTGATTATGGTTGCTCACGGCTGGTTCTCCATCGCGGGGCTGTAGACCCGCGGCGCACTTTTCTGCGGCAGGTGAATGAGATTGAGGTTATGCCGGCGCGCCCATTGCAGGGCCAGGCCGGTGGGCGACGACAGGCTGACCAGGGTCTGGATGCCCGCGCGCAGGACTTTCTGGATCAGCTCCAGGCTGCAACGACTGGTGACAATCGCCAGGCCGCCTTCGGTCGGAATCTTTTGGCGGATCAAGGCGCCGATCAATTTATCCAGGGCGTTATGCCGGCCGATGTCTTCGCGGCCCAGCAGCAACTCGCCCTGGCTGTTCATGAATACGGCGGCATGCACCGCGCCGCTGTACTGCCCCAACGGCTGGAACGCGCTGATGCGTTGGCGCAGGCCATCAAGCCATGCGGCAGGCGGCAAGGGTGCGCCGGGCAGCACTGGCAGGTCGGGCAGGGCTTGTTCCACCGCCTCCACGCCGCACAGGCCACAGCCGCTGGTGCCGGCCAATTGGCGGCGCTGCTGCTTGAGGTTCCAGAACGCGCGGCTGGAGATTTGCACCTGAGCATACTGCGCTGAGCCAGATCCGCTGAGTTTAAGATCATAAATGTCGCTAACGTCGGCGATAATGCCGCTGCCAATGCTGAAGCCGACGATAAAATCTTGCAGGTCGGTGGGCGTTACCAGCATCACCGCCTGGCTGATGTCGTTGTAGGCAATTGCCAACGCCACTTCTTCCGCCAGCGCGGTGCTGGCGACTTCCGTGTGTTCGAGATTGCAAAACTGGTAGCTCTGGCTGGCGGCCGGCGCGGGCGTATCAAGGGCGGGCGCCGCGCAGACTGGGCGCTTGGCGTTCATGGGGCAATACCACCGGCGGATTGATCAGTGTTTAGACTAGGCGCGACAAAGCGTCGCGTCTAATTGCCAGTACTGATCCGCCGATAGATGACGTCGATCAAGACTCGATTTGCGATTTCTGAAACAGCGCGAAGCACGCCTCGGCCAACGCCGAACGCGGCGCGCTACGGCGCATGATCAACCCCAGGCGCGCCAGGGTGTGCGCGTCTTCGATGGGTTGCAGACGCAGGTGCTCGGTGAGCGCATCGAGGCCGCCATCGAGCGGCATCACCGCGCAACACAAACCGCCATGCACCGCTTGCAACAACTGATGGACGGCATCGGTTTGCAGCAGCGGCTGCGGGTTGAGCCCACGGCTGTGGAAGTTATGGTCGATGGATTGGCGAAAGTGCATGCCGCTGGTGAGCATGCCCAGGGGCAGTTCGGTCAGCGCTTCCCAGCTCAACGGTTTGTCGCCGAAGCTGAAGAAGCGTTGGTCATAGAGTAGGCCCATGCGGGTTTCGCCCAGGGCCAGGGAGTCGAAACGCTCGGTGTCCAGGCGCTCCAGATAGGACACGCCGAGGTCCAGGCGGTTGCTGGCCAGCTGTTCGAGGATCTGTTCGGAGCTGAGTGCCGACAGCTCGAAGCGCAGGCTCGGGTGCTCCTTGTGCAGTTGCTGCATCAAGGCCAACGGATCAAAGCTCGACAGTGGCACCACGCCCAGGCGCAACGTACCGACCAGGTTGCCGCGACAGGCGGCGGCTTCAGCCTGCAAGCCGTCATAGGCGGCCAGGACTGTTCGGGCCCAGGCCAGCACGCGTTCACCGGGGGCGGTAAAGCCTTCGAAGCGCTGGCCGCGATTGACCAACGGCAGGTCCAACTCTTCTTCAAGACTGCGCAGGCGCATCGACAGGGTCGGCTGGGTAATGTGGCAACGCGCCGCCGCCTGGCCAAAGTGCCGGGTTTCGTCGAGGGCGATGAGGAATTTCAGCTGTTTGATGTCCATCTTCGCTCCGGGCTTATTCCAATGGCGGGGGGATTCTAGCGCGTTTGGGTCTTTGGCCGGGCTGGAACCCAAATCCTCGGGACTGGTCTAGTCTTGGGCATCTGGAACTCAAATCCCAAGGAGAGCGCACTATGAGCATTTTCAGCTTTATCAAGGAAGCCGGCGAAAAGATTGTCGACCTGTTGACGCCGGGTAATGCAAACGCCAGTGAGCAGTTGAAGGACCACGTGTCCAAAGTCGGTCTGGGGAATCCGAATGTGCAGACCACGGTGGACGGCGACAAGGTGACCGTGACCGGTGAAGTGGCCACCCAGGAAGAGAAAGAGAAGATCCTGCTGGCGCTGGGCAATATTGCCGGTGTGGCCAGTGTGGATGATCAGATCAAGGTAACCGGTCCGGTAGTGGCTGCCGCCCGTTTTGTCGTGGTGAAGAAGGGCGACACGTTGAGCGCGATTTCCCTGGCGGTATATGGCAACGCCAATCAGTACAACAAGATTTTCGAGGCGAACAAGCCGCTGTTGTCGCACCCGGACAAGATCTATCCAGGCCAGACACTGCGTATCCCTGAGTAATACGCACAGCAAAATGTGGGAGCGGGCTTGCCCGCGAAAGCGGAGTGTCAGTCACTGAATGTGTTTCTGATCCACCGCCTTCGCGGGCAAGCCCGCTCCCACATTGGGTTTAGAGTCCGGCAATGAGATCGCGGTAGTCGTCGACGGCCTCGAATTCCCCTGTGTCTTTGGCCCCTTTTTTACTGTCCGGCTCTTTGACCGCCAACAAATGCCCCACACCAAACGCCCGCGCACTGCGCAAAATCGGCAAGGTATCGTCGATAAACAGGCTGCGCGCCGGGTCGAAGCCGATGTCGGCTTGCAACGCATCCCAAAACTGCGGGTTTTCCTTGGCAAAACCGTAGTCGTGGGAGCTGATCAGGCGTTCGAAGTACGGTGCCAGCTCAATCCGTTCCAATTTCAGTGACAGCGAATCACGGTGCGCGTTGGTGATCAGGATCACACGCTTGCCGGCCCGTTTGATCGCCGCGAGGAAGGTGTCTGCATCCGCGCGCAGCGCTATCAGGTGGGCGGTTTCCAGCTTGAGTTCGCGTACCGGGAGCTTGAGTTCGGCGCTCCAGAAATCCAGGCAATACCATTGCAACTGCCCGGCGTTACGCTCGAACAGGGGCTGCAACTCCATCTCGGCCATGGCCCGGCTCACGCCGTGCAGTTCGGCGTAGCGTTGGGGCAGGTGCTCCATCCAGAAATGGTTGTCGTAATGCAGGTCGAGCAGGGTGCCGTCCATGTCCAGCAGGACGGTGTCGATGGCGTGCCAGGGCAAAGAGGGCATGGGGCGGTCTCTTGTAAGTTGAAATATCCGACACAGACAATCGGAAAAGCCACGGTATAGTAACCCGATCACGCCAAGGAGCCGCTTATGCGCCAGAAACCCACCGTCCTCGCCCGCGAAATAGTCGCCAGTAGCCGTTTGTTCCGCGTGGAGGAAGTGCAATTGCGCTTCACCAATGGCGTTGAACGGACCTACGAGCGCCTGGTGGGTCGCGGTGCCGGCTACGGCGCGGTGATGATCGTGGCGATGCTCGATGACGAGCACGCGGTGCTGGTGGAAGAGTATTGCGGCGGCACCGATGAATATGAACTGTCCTTGCCCAAGGGCCTGATCGAACCCGGCGAAGATGTTCTGGCGGCTGCCGACCGTGAGCTCAAGGAAGAGGCGGGCTATGGCGCACGGCAGTTGGAACTGATTACCGAGCTGTCGCTGTCGCCCGGCTACATGAGCCAGAAAATCCAGGTGGTGCTGGCCACCGATCTCTACGAAGAGCGTCTTGAAGGTGATGAGCCCGAGCCGATGCGGGTGGACAAGGTCAACCTGCGTGAGCTGTCGATGCTGGCGCAAAACGAGCAATTCAGCGAAGGCCGCGCCCTGGCCGCGCTGTACCTGGTACGAGACCTGTTGACCCAGCGAGGAGCGTTTAACGCATGAGCGAATTGTTTTTAGGCCACCCGTTTATCGCCCCCGTTATCGAGCTGGCTCGCCAGGCCGGTGAAGTGATCCTGCCGTACTGGCGCGCCGGGGTGGCCGTGACGTCCAAGGCCGATGATTCGCCGGTGACGGCGGCCGACCTTGCCGCTCACCACCTCATCCTCGCGGGCCTGACCGCGCTGGACCCGAGCATCCCGGTCCTGTCCGAAGAGGATGCCGACATTGACCAAAGCGTACGCGCCGCTTGGCAGCGCTGGTGGTTGGTGGACCCGCTGGACGGCACCAAGGAATTTATCGCCGGCAGCGAAGAGTTCACCGTCAACATCGCCTTGATCGAGCAGGGCCGCGTGGTGTTTGGCGTGGTGTCGATGCCGACCAACGGGCGTTGCTACTTCGGTGGTGCGGGCCTGGGCGCATGGCGTTCGGATGTGAATGAAGCGCACAAGCCGATCCAGGTGCGCACGGCCCCGGCGGCCGGCGAGGCGTTTACCGTGGTCGCCAGCCGTCGGCATACCAGCCCGGAGCAGGAGCGTCTGCTGGACGGTTTGAGTGAAGGCTTGGGAGCGCTGAAGCTGGCGAATATCGGCAGTTCGCTGAAGTTCTGCCTGTTGGCCGAAGGCAGTGCCGACTGTTATCCACGACTGGCGCCGACATCGCAGTGGGACACCGCCGCGGCCCAAGGCGTGCTGGAAGGCGCGGGTGGCGAAGTGTTGGAGTTGAGCGGCGTGCCGTTCAGTTATCCGGCGCGGGCGTCGTTGTTGAATCCGTTCTTTTTGGCATTGCCGGCCAAAGCGCCGTGGCGCGAACGCTTGCTGAGCCTGGCTCGGTCTTAGAACTACAGCAGATCAAAAGTGTGGGAGCGGGCTTGCTCGCGATAGCGGTAGATCAGTCAGAAATGTTCTAGCTGATACTCCGCATTCGCGAGCAAGCCCGCTCCCACAATTGTTTGGTGTTGTTGCGGTTAGCGGTGCAGGACGTACTGGCCGGTAAAGGCAACGGCGCGGTCCTCGCTGCCCTCATTCACAATCCACGTCTGCAGCGTCAACCGTGCACGACCATAGCGCTTGTAGGTCGCCACAAACCGCTTCCACACCTTCTCCTCCGGCGCCTGGCACACCACGGTCGCGTCGCGGGTGACGGGCAGCGGATAACTGATCTGCCCCTCCTGAATCACGATGTGCCCGTCTTCAATCCCTTCTTCACGCAACTGCAAGTGCAGCCAACCCCAACCCGCCAGTACTGCGCCGCAGTACAGGCTGCCGCCAAACATGGTGCTCTTGTGGTTGATATTGGCCTGCAACGGCAGGTGCAATTCCAGCCGCCCGTGCTGCCAGCCGCGCACCTTGAGGCCCATTTCCCGGGTCAGGGGGATGTCGTGGTGCAGGACGGATTCGAGGTATTGGCTGTCGCGGCTCATGGCGGTCTCTTTGGCGTGGGTCATTCGTCGTCGCCGCTTTGGTTGGCGAAGTTCAGGCCGTGCTTGCGCAGTTTGTCGTGCAGGGTCTTGCGCGGCACGCCGAGGGCTTCGGCGAGGCTGCGCATGGAACCGTGGGGGCGCGTCAGTTCGGCGGCGATCAGGCTTTTTTCAAACTGTTCGACCTGCTCGCTCAAGCCGCCCGGGGTGGAGGTCAGTACGCTGGCGAACGGGTTGTCGGGCGTGGCGTCCAGGGCCAGCTCAAGCCCCAGGGCGAAGCGTTCGGCGGCGTTCTGCAGTTCGCGCACGTTGCCTGGCCAGTTGTGACGCAACAGCAGGGCGCGCTGGCCTGGTTGCAGTTCGTGCAGGGGCAGGCCATGGCGGCTGCTGGCTTCGTCGGCGAAGTGCTGGAACAGCATCAACGCATCTTCACCGCGCTCGCGCAGTGGCGGAATGCGTAGCGAGGCGACGTTGAGGCGGTAATACAAGTCGGCGCGGAAACGGCCCTGGTCGGCGGACTGGCGCAGGTCTTCCTTGGTGGCGGCGATGATGCGGATGTCCAGCGGGATCAACTGATTGCCGCCCAGGCGTTCCACCACGCGTTCTTGCAGCAGGCGCAGCAGCTTGACCTGTACGTCCAGGCTCATGCTCTCGATTTCATCGAGGAACAGCGTGCCGCCGTTGGCGAATTCGAACTTGCCGATGCGGCGCTTCTGCGCGCCGGTGAACGCGCCCGGCTCGTGGCCGAACAGCTCGCTTTCCACCACCGATTCGGCCAGGGCGCCGGCGTTGATCGCCACGAACGGCCCGCTGCGGCGGCTCGACAAATCGTGCAGTGCACGGGCCACCACCTCTTTGCCGGCACCGGTTTCGCCCAGGATCAGCACATCGGCCTTGGTCGCCGCCAGGGCACCGATCTGCTCGCGCAGGCGCAGCATCTGGGGCGAGTGGCCGACCAGTCGGGTACTCAATTGCTGGCGATCGCTGAGGGCCAGGCGCAGGCTGCGGTTGTCCAGTACCAGGCGGCGCAGGGCCAGGGCGCGGCGCACGCTGTCGAGCAGGGCGTCGCTGGCGAAGGGTTTTTCGAGGAAGTCATAGGCCCCGGCACGCATGGCCTGCACCGCCAGCGGCACATCGCCGTGGCCGGTGATCAGCAGCACTGGCAGGTCCGGGTCCTGGCCGTGCAGTTCGGTGAGCAGCTCCAGGCCGTCCATGCCGGGCATGCGGATGTCGCTGACCACCACCCCTGGCCAATCCCGCGACAGGCGTGCGGTGAGGCCGTTGGCTTCGCCCAGGGGCAGGACTTTCAGCCCGGCCAGGTCCAGGGTCTGGCACAGGGCCTGGCGCAGGTGTGGATCGTCGTCGATCAACACCACCTGAATGCCGTTCTCGATACTCATACACTGCGGTCCTCGGACGGTTGCAGACTGACGCCCGGCGAGCCGGCACGCAATTTCAAGGTTAACAACGCGCCGCCTTCCTTGTGGTTGGCGAACAGCAACTCGCCACCAAACGCCCGCATCAGGGTGTCACAGATCGCCAGGCCGAGCCCCAGGCCCTGGGTGCGCGTCTTGGTGGTGTAGAACGGCTCGCTGGCGCGGCCCAGGGCTTCCATGCAAAAGCCCGGGCCGTTGTCGCGGATGTACAGGTTGACGCCCTGTTCGGTGGTTTCGGCACTCAGCCAGAGCTTGCGCGGCGGGCCTTTTTCGGTGAGGGCGTCGAGCGCGTTGGCCAGCAGGTTGCCGAGCACCTGGCGCAGCCGGGTTTCGCCGGCTTCTACCCACAACGTCGCTTCCGGCAAATCGCGGATCAGCTCGACTTCCATCGAACGGCGTCGCTTGGCCAGCAACGCCAGTGCATCGTCCAGCGCCGGTTGCAGGCCGACGCTCTCCGGCGCATGCCGGTCGCGACGGGCGAAGGCGCGCAGGTGGGCGATGATCGAGGCCATGCGCCCGGTCAGTTCGCTGATCAGCTTGAGGTTGCCGCGGGCGTCGTCGGTGCGCTGGTGGTCGAGCAGGATCTCGGCGTTTTCCGCATAGCTGCGAATCGCTGCCAAGGGCTGGTTGAGCTCGTGGCTGATGCTCGCCGACATGGTGCCCAGCGCTGACAGTTTGCCGGCCTGCACCAGGTCATCCTGGGCACGCACCAATTCCTGCTGCGCGTGTTCGCGCTCCAGCACTTCCTGTTTCAGGCGCCGGTTGAGGCCTTCCAGATCGCTGGTGCGCTCGATCACGCGGGCTTCCAGCTCGCGACGCGCCTTGGCTTCAAAGGCGATGCGCTCCAGGTAGTGGCGACGGCGCTGCATCATCAGGCCGAGCAACAGCATCAGCACCAGCAACGTCGCGCCGCCGACGGCGACCACGGTGCGCACCGGGCGGTTGATCAGGGATTGTGGCGCGAGGATCTCCACGTTCCAGCCGGTTTCGGCAATGGCCGTGGATTGGCGCAGCCACGCGGTGGAGCTGAGGGTCAGTGGCTGCGGGTCGCGGGTCGGGTAGGGCTGGATGGCGGTGATTGCCTGGCGCTCTTCGGCTGTCAGCGGGCGGGTGGCGCGGAAGCGCCATTGCGGGCGTGAGGTGAGGATCACCACGCCGTTGTGGTCGGTCACCAGCAGTTGTTCCGGGGTCTTGCCCCAGAGGCTTTCGGTGTGGTCCAGGTCGACCTTGACCACCAGCACGCCGATGATGTTTTCGCCATCGCGCACGGCGGCGGCGAAGAAGTAGCCGCGCTTGGCCGAGGTGGTGCCCAGGCCGAAGAAACGCCCCAGGCGCCCGGCCATGGCTTCGCTGAAATAGGGACGGAACGAGAAATTGCGCCCGACGAAGCTGTCCTGTTTATCCCAGTTCGACGCGGCGAGGGTCTTGCCGTGGGTGTCCATCAGGTACATCACTTCCACCCCGGCCTGGGCGGCGACGTCCTTGAGCAGCTGGTTGGCATTGGCCAGGTTGGTGCTGACCTGGGGCGCCGCCAATGCGGTGCGCAGGGCCGGCAGGTCGCCGAGGATCTGCGGCAGTACTTCGAAGCGGTGCAGGGTGCCGAGCAGGTTGGCGACGTACAGGTCGAGGGTCTGGCGGTTCTGCCCGGCCAGTTCGCTGCGGTAGTAGCGCTCGGCCAGGTGCTCCAGCGGCCACAGCAGCGGTGCCAGGCACAACGCCAACAGGGCGAGGCTGCGCCAGCGGGGTCTTCGCGGGAGAGGTGGAGTCATGGGAGTCGGGCGCCTGTGAGTACAGGCGCATTATGCCTAGTGCTGCTGTGCAAGACACTCGCGCAATGCGTCTTGCCACTGCGGCTGGCTGACCTGCCATTGCTGTTGCAGGCGGCGGCAATCGAGGCGCGAGTTCAACGGGCGCTGCGCGGGCGTCGGGTAGGCGCTGGAGGGGATCGCTTCCAGCTCGGCACAGGCTTTGCCCTCGGCGCGCAAATGTTCGCCAATCGCCTGGGCGAAGCCGAACCACGAGGTTTCGCCCTGGGCCGTCAGGTGATAGACGCCCCATTGCCCCGCATCACCGGCCTGCCAGCGCTCGATCAAGGCGCGGGTGCTGCTGGCAATGCTGCCGGCCCAGGTGGGTGCGCCGATCTGGTCGGCGACAATGCGCATCTGCGGCTTCTCCTGCAGCAGGCGTTGCATGGTCAGCAGGAAGTTCTTGCCATGGTTGGAGTACACCCAACTGGTACGCAGGATCAGGTATTCGCCCCCCACCGCCGCAATCGCCTGCTCGCCGGCCAGCTTGCTCTGGCCGTAGACACCGAGCGGGTTCGGCGTGTCGGCTTCGGTGTAGGGCGCCGGTTTGCGGCCGTCGAACACGTAGTCGGTGGAGTAGTGGATCAACGGGATGCCCAGGGCCTTGGCCTCTTCGGCGAGGATGCCGGGGGCGCTGGCGTTGATCGCGAACGCGACGTCCGGTTCGCTTTCGGCCAGGTCGACGGCGGTGTGGGCGGCGGCGTTGATGATCAGGTCGGGACGCTGGGCGCGCACCTGCTGACGGATTTGCTCGGGGTTGGCCAGGTCGAGTCTGTCGCGGCCCAGCACAATCAGTTCGCCAAGGCCCAGGAGCTGCTGTTGCAGGGCCTGGGAGACTTGGCCGTGTTGGCCGGTGATGAGGATTTTCAGAGGGCTGGTCATGGGAACAGGTCGGCTTCTTTCAGGCTTTTGCCATTCTGGTCCTTGGCGGACAGGGTCGGGGTTGCGGTCAACTGCCAATCGATATTGAGGTCTGGATCGTCCCAGCGGATGCAGCGCTCTGCCGACGGTGTGTAGTAATCCGTTGTCTTGTACAGGAACTCGGCGTGGTCACTGAGCACCACAAAACCGTGGGCAAATCCCGGTGGAATCCACAGTTGGCGATTATTGTCGGCAGATAGCCGTACGCTGGCCCATTGGCCGAAATGAGGCGAGCTGCGGCGAATGTCCACGGCCACGTCCAGCACTTCACCGGCCGTCACGCGGACCAGTTTTCCCTGGGCGTGCTCGACTTGGTAGTGCAGGCCGCGCAATACGCCTTTTTGCGAGCGAGAGTGGTTGTCCTGCACGAAATGCTGTTGCAGCCCGGTGGCCTGGGCAAACGCCCGGGCATTGAAACTCTCATAGAAAAAACCGCGTTCATCGCCAAAAACCTTTGGCTCGATGATCAATACACCGGGCAACTCAGTGGCGGTTACATTCATAGGTTTTCCCCGGCAAGAGAGTAGAGGTATTGGCCATAGCCGGTCTTGCCGAAGTATTTGGCACGCGCCAGCAAGTGATCCCGGTCGATCCAGCTATTCTCGTAGGCGATTTCTTCCAGGCAGGCCACCTTCAGGCCCTGGCGATGTTCGATGGTCTGCACGTAGGTGGAGGCTTCGAGCAGGCTGTCATGGGTGCCGGTATCCAGCCAGGCAAAGCCACGACCGAAACGCTCTACGTGCAGGTCGCCACGCTTGAGGTAGGCGTTGTTGACGTCGGTAATCTCCAACTCGCCACGGGGCGAAGGCTTGACGGCCTTGGCGATGCTGATTACGTCGTTGTCGTAGAAGTACAGGCCGGTCACGGCATACGATGATTTGGGCTTGGCCGGTTTTTCCTCGATGGACAGGGCGCGACCGTCTTTGTCGAAGTCGATGACACCGAAGCGCTCCGGGTCCTTGACCCAGTAGCCGAAGACGGTGGCACCCGAAGGGCGCTGCGCGGCGGTACGCAACTGGTCGCCGAAGTGTTGGCCGTGGAAGATGTTGTCGCCCAGGATCAGGCAGACCGGGTCATCACCGATGAACTCCTCGCCGATGATGAAGGCCTGGGCCAGGCCGTCCGGCGACGGCTGCTCGGCATAGCTGAAGTGCACGCCGAACTGGCTGCCATCGCCGAGCAGGTTGCGGTACTGCGGCAAATCCACCGGCGTGGAGATCACCAGGATTTCCTTGATCCCCGCCAGCATCAGCACCGAGATCGGGTAGTAGATCATCGGCTTGTCATACACCGGCAGCAGTTGCTTGGAGACACCCAGGGTGATGGGGTGAAGGCGGGTGCCGGAGCCGCCGGCCAATACGATTCCCTTCATCATGCGATCAGATCCTTTAGATTGGTGTTGCCGAGTCGTTCACCTTGATAGCTGCCGTCCTGGACCCTGCGGCACCATTCCAGGTTATCGAGATACCACTGTACGGTTTTGCGCAGGCCGGTTTCGAAGGTTTCTTCGGGGGTCCAGCCCAATTCGCGTTCGATCTTGCCCGCATCGATCGCGTAGCGCTGATCGTGGCCTGGACGATCCTTGACGAAGGTGATCAGGTCGGTGAATTTTTCGACACCCGCCGGGCGTTGAGGCGCCAGTTCTTCCAGCAGGCCACAGATACCGCGTACCACGTCGATGTTCTTTTGCTCGTTATGCCCGCCGATGTTGTAGGTCTCGCCCACCGCACCTTCAGTCACGACCTTGAGCAGCGCACGGGCGTGATCTTCGACGAACAGCCAGTCGCGCACCTGCAAACCATCGCCATAGACCGGCAGCGGCTTGCCCGCAAGGGCGTTGAGGATCACCAGCGGGATGAGCTTTTCGGGAAAGTGGAAGGGGCCGTAGTTGTTCGAGCAGTTGGTCAGCAATACCGGCAGGCCATAGGTGCGCTGCCAGGCGCGGACCAGGTGGTCGGACGCTGCCTTGCTCGCGGAGTAAGGCGAGCTGGGGGCGTAGGGCGTGGTTTCGGTGAACAGATCGTCCACGCCGTGCAGGTCGCCGTACACTTCGTCGGTGGAAATGTGGTGGAAACGGAACGCACTGCGGGCCGGCTCGGCCAGCGTCTGCCAGTAGGCGCGGGTGGCCTCCAGCAGGCTGTAGGTGCCGACGATATTGGTCTGGATAAAGTCCGATGGGCCGTCAATCGAACGGTCGACATGGGACTCGGCAGCCAGGTGCATGATTGCCTGTGGCTCGAAACGTGCGAGCACGGCGCTGACTGTGGCCTGGTCAATGATGTCGGCCTGGACGAACTCATAGCGACTGTTGGTGGCAATACTGGTCAATGATTCCAGATTGCCAGCGTACGTCAGCTTGTCCAGGTTGAGCACTTCGTGCTCGGTGTGTTGAATCAGGTGGCGGATCAGGGCGGAGCCAATAAAACCCGCTCCGCCGGTGATGAGAATGCGCATGTCGGAGGGCCTTTTTCTAAGACGGGTGTTTTGCGAATGGAGCATAGCTTGAGTTGTGGAGCCGGGCGGCGCAAGCACGGTATGCGCAGGGGGTTGCCTAAACCCCCCGAACAGTGGCGAGATACACGTCTAAAAAATAGAGGATGCCCCCATGCTGCTCGCCACGTTGATTCACCGCGCCAGTCTACCCTGCCCGCAAGTGGGCCTCGACCAGGCGGCACAATTACTTGAGCAGCATTACGGGCTAACTGGCACCTTGCAATCACTGGGCAGCCAACAAGACCTCAATTACAAGGTCGACAGCGCCCGTGGCCGGTTCGTTCTGAAAATCTGCCGGGGCGACTACGCCGCTGTGGAGTTGCAGGCCCAGCATGCCGCACTCAACAGCCTGCACGCCGTACGCGTACCACAGGTGATAAAGGCGCTCAATGGCGAAGAGTTGCTGACCATCACCCACGCCGGGCAAACCCTGCACCTGCGCGTGCTGGACTACATCGATGGCCAGCCGCTGACCCATCTGCCGCACCTGGGCCGCGAGGTGATCGCAGGCTTCGGCGACCTGTGCGGGCGCATGAGCCTGGCCCTGGCGCCGTTCGGGCACCCGGGCCTGGACCGCACGCTGCAATGGGACCCGCGCCACGCGCCTGAGTTGATCACGCACTTGTTGGCAACCCTGGAAAACCTGCCGTACCGCGCCGAACTGGAGCGGGTCTCCGAGCAGGTCGAGGCGCATATCCGGCCGCTGGCGGAGCACCTGCCTTGGCAGGCCGTGCACATGGACATCACCGACGACAATGTGGTCTGGCAGCGTGACGCCCAGCGGCATTGGCGGGTTGAGGGCGTGATTGATTTCGGTGATCTGGTGCACACCTGGCGCATTGCCGACCTGTCGGTGACCTGCGCGGCGCTGCTGCATCACGCCGAGGGCGACCCCTTTGCGATCTTGCCGGCAGTGCAGGCGTTTCATGCGGTTACGCCGCTGCGCCGTGAAGAGTTGCAGGCGCTATGGCCGCTGATCGTGGCGCGGGCGGCGGTGCTGGTACTGAGCAGTGAGCAGCAACAGCGGCTGGACCCGGATAACGCTTACCTGCTGAAGAACGCTGAACATGAGTGGGAAATTTTCCACGTGGCAACGTCGGTGCCGTTCGCGTTGATGGACGCGGCGATCTTGCGCAGCGTCGGCGAGAACCTGCTGCCGTTTGCCAGCCAGGATTTCGCGCCGTTGTTGCCGGAGCTGGTGGGGCGTGAGTTTGCGTTGATCGACCTGGGCGTGCTCAGCCCGCATTTCGAGGCGGGCAATTGGGAGCAGCCCGGTATTGATCGCCGGCTGCTGGACGAAGCGGCGGCGGTGCATGGGTTGGCGGCCAGCCGCTACGGCCAATATCGGCTTTCGCGCACCAACCCGGACAGTGCCGCGGAGCCTGAGACATTCGCGCTGCATGTTGAGCTGCATCTGCCCCACGGCACGCTGTTGGAAGCGCCTTTCGCCGGGACGCTGCATCACGACGCCGACGGTCTTGTGAGTGTGCAGGGCGTCGAGTTGAGCCTGCGGTTGTGGGGGCTGACAACCGGGTTGAAACCGGGGGCGCTGCTGGTTGAGGGCCAGGTGCTCGGCGAGGTGCATGCGCCGTTGATCGTGCAACTGTGCCGGGCGGACGTTACGCCACCGCTGTTCTGCACGCCGTCGCGCGCCATGGCCTGGCAGGCCCTGTGCCCGTCGCCAGCGGCGTTGCTGGGGCTGGCCTGCGATGCCGAACCCGAGCTGGACTCCGAGGCCCTGCTGGCCCGACGCGACGCCAGTTTCGCCCGTTCGCAAAAACACTATTACGTCGACCCGCCGCGTATCGAACGCGGCTGGCGCAACCACCTGATCGACATGCAGGGCCGCTCCTACCTGGACATGCTCAACAACGTCGCGGTCCTCGGCCACGGCCACCCGCGCATGGCGGCGGTGGCGGCGCGGCAGTGGTCGCTGCTCAATACCAACTCGCGCTTCCATTACGCGGCGATTGCCGAATTTTCCGAGCGCTTGCTGGCGCTGGCGCCCAAGGGGATGGACCGGGTGTTCCTGGTCAACAGCGGCACCGAGGCCAATGATTTGGCGATCCGCCTGGCCTGGGCCTACAGCGGCGGGCGCGACATGCTCAGCGTGCTGGAGGCGTACCACGGCTGGTCGGTGGCGGCGGACGCGGTGTCCACCTCGATTGCCGACAACCCCCAGGCGCTGAGCAGCCGCCCGGATTGGGTGCATCCGGTGACTGCGCCGAACACCTATCGAGGCGAGTTTCGCGGGCCGGACAGTGCGCCGGACTACGTACGAAGTGTGGAGCACAACCTGGCGAAAATCGCCGCTAATCAGCGCCAGCTGGCGGGTTTCATCTGCGAGCCGGTGTACGGCAATGCCGGTGGCATCTCGTTGCCCGCGGGGTATTTGCAGCAAGTGTATGGGCTGGTCCGCGCCCAGGGTGGCGTATGCATCGCCGACGAGGTGCAGGTGGGTTACGGGCGCATGGGCCGCTTCTTCTGGGGCTTTGAAGAGCAGGGCGTGGTGCCGGACATCATCACCATGGCCAAGGGCATGGGTAACGGCCAGCCGCTGGGCGCGGTGATCACCCGGCGGGAGATTGCCGAGGCGCTGGAGGCCGAGGGGTATTTCTTCTCGTCGTCGGGGGGCAGCCCGGTGAGTTGCCGGATCGGCATGGCGGTGCTGGATGTGATGGAGGAAGAAAAGCTGTGGGAAAACGCCCAGGTGGTCGGCGGGCATTTCAAGGCACGCCTGGAGGAATTGATCGAGCGGCATCCGCTGGTCGGGGCGGTTCACGGTTCCGGCTTTTACCTGGGGCTGGAGCTGGTTCGCGACCGTCAGACTCTGGAGCCGGCCACCGAAGAAACCACGCTGCTGTGTGATCGCCTGCGCGAGCTGGGGATTTTCATGCAGCCAACCGGCGACTATCTGAACATCCTCAAGATCAAACCGCCGATGGTCACGTCCAGGCGCAGCGTGGATTTTTTTGTCGACATGCTGTCGAAGGTGCTCGACGAGCAACTGTAGTTAATCGATTGTTATCGGTTATTTCTTGTCATATTTATTGGCTAGCATCATTGCTTGCTTTTAAAGCCGATTTTTATCCGTTATAAAGTCGGCCTTTGCCCCATTCGGAGTCCTGATCGCCATGACCACCCTGCACAGCACACCTCGCGCCGATGGCTTCTACATGCCTGCCGAATGGGCGCCACAGACCCAGACCTGGATGATCTGGCCCGAGCGCCCGGACAACTGGCGCCTGGGCGGCAAGCCGGCGCAAGCGGCGCATGTGGCGGTGGCCAAGGCCATTGCGCGTTTTGAACCGGTGACGGTGGCGGTGTCCGCCGGCCAGTACGAAAACGCCCGTGCGCGCCTGGATGTGCCGAATATCCGTGTGGTGGAAATGTCCAGCGACGACGCCTGGGTGCGTGACACCGGGCCGACCTTCGTGATCAACGACAGCGGCGAAGTGCGCGGTGTGAACTGGGACTTCAACGCCTGGGGCGGCTTTGATGGTGGCCTGTACGCGCCGTGGAACCGCGATTCGCAAGTGGGCGGCAAGATCCTCGAGATTGAACGCGCGCCGCGCTACCGCACCGAGGGTTTTGTGTTGGAAGGCGGTTCGATTCACGTCGACGGCGAAGGCACGTTGATCACCACCGAAGAGTGCCTGCTCAACCGCAATCGCAACCCACATCTGGATCGCACGGCAATCGAAGCGGTGCTCAGCGCCAACCTGGCTGTGGATAAGATCATCTGGTTGCCGGATGGCCTGTTCAACGATGAAACCGACGGCCATGTGGATAACTTCTGCTGCTACGTGCGCCCTGGCGAAGTGCTGCTGGCCTGGACCGACGACCCGCAAGACCCCAACTACGCGCGCTGCCACGCCGCCCTGGACGTGCTGCAAAGCAGCACCGACGCCAAGGGCCGCCCGTTCACAGTGCACAAAATGCCGATCCCGGGGCCGTTGTACGCCACCGAGGAAGAGTGCGCCGGTGTCGACCCGGTGGACGGTTCGCAGGAACGTAATCCGAGCGTGCGCCTGGCCGGTTCCTACGTGAACTTCCTGATCGTCAACGGCGGCATCATCGCGCCAAGTTTCGACGATCCACTGGACGGCCAGGCCAGGGTCATCCTGCAGAACCTGTTCCCACAGCATGAAGTGGTGATGGTGCCGGGCCGCGAACTGTTACTGGGCGGCGGGAATATTCATTGCCTTACCCAACAGCAGCCGGCTCCACAGAAAAACTGAGTGCAGTTGTAACAGCAGCGTGACGGTGACTGGCGCCCCAACGCGGCCATCACCCACAGCAAGCCCGCGGCCCAGCAAGGCCGCGGGCTTTTTTGTGTGCGCCTGGCGATAAAACGCCGACATTGGCATAGCTCTTGTATCGCTGTTGCGACAGTGATCCAGGTTTATGGCTGTGCAGTTCTGTCATAAACCTTGAGTAAGTTGGCCGCTCACGCAGTAGGAGAGAGCGCTGAAATGAGTCCTCAAATCAACCTGATGTACACGCGCACGTTTCACCCTATGCGGGTTGACGGCGACGCGATCCAAGCACTGGGGCTCTGGTTGAAGGAAAACGGCTCACGGAAGAGCAGGCTGCCGGATTTGCGCAGCATGATGAGCCAACGGTATCCGGTGGGGCTGTTCAGTGAAGATGAAGTGCACGCGTTGTGTGATTTGCTGAAAAATTAAAAGAACACTGCATTCAAAAAATGTGGGAGCGGGCTTGCTCGCGAATACGGTGAATCAGTCAATACATCTGGTGACTGGCACTCCGTATTCGCGAGCAAGCCCGCTCCCACATTGGGATGGTGTTCTGTCTTAGAAGCTGTAGGTGCCGGTTACGACCAGGCTACGCGGCTCCCCCGGCTGGATCTGCGCCACACTCGTCGCCGAGGCGTAGTAGGTCTTGTCGGCGATGTTGTTCAGCGCTGCACGCACATCCCATTCCTTCTGACGGAACCCGGCCAGCGCATCCCAGCGGCCATATCCCGGTAGGACCACGGTGTTCAAGCTGTCGGCATAACGATCGCCCACCAGGGTCAAGCCGGTTTCCGCGTACCAGCCCATTTCCGGTTTCCAGGTGATGAACAGGCTGCCATTGCGCTTGGCCACGTCGCTGACCCGCTTGCCTTCGAAGCCGTTGTTGTCCTTCACGACCGTGGCGTCCTGCAGGCCGATACCTCCGCGCACGTACCAGTTGCCGACGATCTTGCCGCTGGCGGTCAGTTCCACGCCGCGCGAGCGTTGCAGGCCGCTGAGCAGGGTGATGGAGCGGTCCTGCGGGTCGGCGGTGCGGCGGTTGTAGAGTTCCAGTTCGTATACCGCCAGGGTGGTGCTCAGGCGGTCGTCGAACCAGTCGCTTTTGACGCCGATTTCTTTTTGCTTGGTCAGCTCGGGGCTCAGGTCGTTGACGCTGCCGGCGGCATTGGGGGTGATGCCGATCACGCCGCCGCCCGCTGGCGAGAAGGTCTTGCTCCACGAGGCGTAGAACGAGTGGTTTTCCAGCGGCGTCCAGACCAGGCCGAAGCGCGGGCTGGTGCTGTGGCTTTCGACAGCTTGCTGGCGGTTGAGCAGCTTGTTCTTGGAGTCCACTTCAAACCGGTCGTAGCGCAGGCCGGCGAGCACTTGCCATTGATCGTTCAGGCGCAGTTGGTCCTGCACGTAGACGGCGCGGCTTTCGACTTCGGTGTGGGCGTTGCTCCACACGTTCATTCGCCCGGTGTGGCGCTGGTTGCGATTGGGCTGGTTGAGGTCGAGGCTTGGCACGGTGCGACTGACCGCCGCGGTGTACAGCTTCGGATCGCGGCGCTGGTTGCCCAGTTCAAGGCCTGTCAGCAAGCGGTGTTCCAGGCCGTAGGTGCTGAAGCCACCTTCCAGTTCGACGTTGTTGAAGACGTTGCGGGTGGTCAGGTCCTGCTGCCAGCGCTGGCGCGTGACGCTGTTGGTCGCCGGAACGTAGGCGGTTTGATAGGTGTTGTCGAAATCGCTGTCGAGCTTGAACACGCCCAGGGTCTGGCGCAGCTGCCAGTTGTCGTTGAGTTCATAGCTCAGCTTGGAGCGCAGCGACTGGGACTTGTCGTCGATGTAGTCGCGGCTGTCGCCGTAGGTGGTGCTGCGGCTCACATCGGCCGGGCGGCCGTTGACGCCGGGGACGCCGCGATCCGGTGTGCGGTTGTAGCGGCTGTATTCGTATTGCACCAGCCAGTTCAGGTCCGGCGTGAGCTGCCAGCTCATGGACGGCGCAAACAGTTGGCGGTTGCCACTGACACCGTCGCGAAAACTGTTGTTGTCCTGGTTGCCCATGTTCAGGCGCAGGCTGATGTTATCGCTGGGGTCGGTGCTCAGGTCGGCATACAGACTGCGCAGGTCGTTGCTGCCGCCCTGGGCTTCGATGCTGGACTTGTGCCCGGCGATCGGCAGCTTGCTCACACGGTTGACGATCCCTCCCTGACCGCCTCGCCCGTAGAGTACGGCCGCCGGGCCCTTGAGCACTTCGATGCGCTCGATGTTATGCAGGTCGCGTACATATTGGCTGTCGTCGCGAATGCCATCGAGGTAGAAATCGTTGCTCGCGTCGAAACCGCGAATGCGCAGGCTGTCGAAGCGTGTGTCGGCGCCGCTGCTGACGTTGGGGATACCGCTCAAGGCCTGGCCCAGGTCGTTGGTGCCGTAGGAGCGCAGGCTTTCAGTCTTTACCGAGTCGATGGCTTGGGGCACATACCGCACCGGGGTGGCAGTGCGTGTGGCGGTGCTGGTTTGCTTGATGCGCGGGTCGTCTTCATCCGCTTCGGCGCTGATCGAGGTGGCAGGCAAGGTGGTGGTGGCACAGGCAAAACCGGCAGACAGCAAGACGGAAAGCCCAAGTGTGATGGGCGACAGGCGTGGGGCAGGCATGGGGGAAATGTATCCGGATTATTGGGGAGGAAAACTGCGCGTTAATGGTAATGCTTTGCATTTGCGCGCGTTATCCAATACCAAATGTATCGGCTTTGAAATATGTTACGAAATGTGTGTTTTTCGTCGTTGGAAGGGTTTTTTGGTCGTTTTCAGAAAGGCTGTAGGCCTTTGCTTAGAATTTTTTCGCCTAAATACAGACGATTCGCGAAATTGACACATAGTTCCGGGCGCGACTAGGATTGCGTCCAACGCCTGTGGCTAACAGCCATGACTCCTCCAATAAAAAAAGGCCCGCGGCAGACTCGTCGTCCGCGGGCCTTCTTTTTTCCGGGAAAAGTCGACGCCAGAAAGCAATACGGAGCCTGGTGTCATAGCGCGTACTCAACCAGTAATAAGGAATATAAGAAATGTTGAAGCAACGGATGAGTCTGATCGCTCTGGGGATTTTGAGCGCATCGACAGCAATGGCTAACGATCAAGCGGAATCGAAAGGTTTCGTCGAAGACAGCCACCTGAACATCGCTGCACGTAACGCGTACATCAGCCGTGACTACAAAGACCACAACCAGGACAAAGCGGAATGGGGCCAAGGCTTCATCGGCAAGTTCGAGTCCGGTTTCACCCAAGGCACCGTCGGTGTGGGTGTGGACGTGCTGGGCCAATACGCTATCCGTCTGGACGGTGGTAAAGGTCGCAGCGGCGGTGGCGGTATCGATTTCTTCAAGCAAGGCGACAGCGGCTCGGCCGCCAATGACCTGGCCAAAGGCGGCGCAGCGGTCAAGGCACGTATCTCCAACACCGTGTTGAAATACGGTCAGCAGCTGCCGAACGTACCGGTCCTGGCCTACGACAGTGGCCGTCTGTTGGCGGAAACCTACGAGGGCACCTCGATTGTTTCCAAGGAAATCGCCGGTCTGCAACTGGACGCTGGTCACTTCACCAAGCAAGGTCGCAAGAGCGCCGAAGGCAGCGACAGCGGTCACCTGAAGAGCATCGACTACGTCGGCGGTAGCTACAAGTTCACCGAAAGCCTGTCGGCCGCGCTGTACGCTTCCGATATGCAGGACGTGCTGAAGAAGCAATACGTCAACGTCAACTACGTGCTGGCCCTGCCAGAAAAGCAATCGTTGACCTTTGACTTCAACGGCTACAAAACCAAGCTGGACAAAGATTTCGCCCAGCTGACCCAAGGCGACCAAGACGCCCGCGACAACAAAATCTGGAGCCTGGCCGCCACTTGGGCTGTTGGCGCACACAGCTTCACCCTCGCTCATCAGCGCAGCACCGGCGACACCGGCTACCTGTACAGCGGCTACCACCAGGACAACAAGAACAGCGGCATCGGCGACGGTGGCAACACCATCCTGCTGGCCAACTCCTACTGGTCTGACTTCAACGGCAAGGACGAGCGTTCCTGGCAGGTTGGCTACGGCCTGGACTTCAGCGCCTACGGCGTGCCTGGCCTGAGCTACAACGTGGCGTACGTGCGCGGCACCAACATCGACGACGGTTCCAACCGCGGCAATGGCACCGAGCGGGAGATCTTCAACCAGTTCAAATACGTGGTTCAGAGCGGCCCGGCCAAAGACCTGAGCCTGCGCGCTCGCGCCTCGTGGCTGCGCGTTTCGAACAACGCCAGCAACTACAACATTGGCGGTAACGAACTGCGTCTGTTCGCTGACTACCCGATCAACGTTTTCTAAGTGATCGTGTGTAGCGCCTGATTCAAGGCGATAAAAAACCCCGACTGGTTCGGGGTTTTTTTATGCCGCCGGATCAGTCCTCGCGCTGTTGCAAGATCCTGCGCGCCAGTGCCGCGTTTTTGTAGTTGAGCATCATCGACAGCCCTTCATAGGGTTCGATCTTCTTATTGTCGACACACAGCTGCGCCATGTGCAGCAGCACCTGGCGCTTCTTCCTGTTGACCCGTGCGCCGGGTACGCCGAACGCGGTTTTGCGCGTTGCCGGCAGCGGCGCTTCGGGTGTGAGGTGCACGGTTACCCAGATGCCCTGGACGAACTGCAAGCTGACCTCGTCGATATGCTCGATCGGCAGCGGTTGCGCGAGGTTGTTGAACACAAAATGCTCCGGCGTCAGGCGCAACGCAGTCTGGGGCGCACGCTTGAAGCGGCGGATGCCCAGCCACAGCAGGGCCAGCCCGATCAGACTGAGGCTCGCACCTGCGCCAAGCGCCGACAGCGGCGTGCCCTTCAAGCGTTCCGGGGCGAGCCAGGGACGGCTGATGGCAAACAACCCGGCGAGTACAAAAGGTGTCGACGCCAGCGCCATCAGCGCACCGCGCCAGCGACCGCCTTCATGGAAGGTCCGTTCGCCCTCGACCGAGTCCACCATGGTTTCCAGCAACTGCATATGCGCCGACTCTTCAGACACCATCACGGCGGTCAGGTCGCGGGACAGGGCTTCACGCAGGGCCTGCGGCGCGCTGAAGCACGCGTCGATCTGTGTGTTGGCTGCCCCTGCATCCACGGCACGTGTGGCGCTGCGCACGCTGTCATCGACGGTCACTTGCAATGCCTGCAGGCGCTCGCCATTGGACGGGTGGGTATCGGTGGGGTGCGGCTGCTGGCTCTCCAATGCCTCGGGTGGCAGTTGCAACTCCATGCCTTGCAGCGCCATGAGTACGGCGTTTGGCAGATCGCGTTCAGCGGCGTTTGCGCCCTTGTCCATCAAGGTATCGTCCAGCGCCGCGTGTAACACCGACACCCGCAACAACGCCGATGCCATGGCGGCACTGCCCACCAGCCGCGCGCCGGCGGCGTCGGCAAGCAACTCGCGCTCGCGGCGCCAATGGTTTACGGCGTGGTCGAAACGCTCCATGAAAAACACGCCAAGCATGAACGACGGGCGCATCAGGCGACCCTGGAGCGGATCGCTGGCCAGTATCGTGTCAGCCAATGCGCCAAGGCTGCGGCTGACCCCATCGTAGATCGGCAAAAAACGCAGGCTGTACTCGGTGTCTTCACCGGCAAAGTGCGCCAGTTCGTGCCCGATCACCGCGCCGATTTCTTCACGGTCCAGCAGCCCCAGGTACAGCAGCGGGACATGCAGGGTGCGGCCGTGCAAGAGGGTTTCGGCGGGCATCACCAGGGCTGCGCTGGAGGTCACGTAAAAGTCCTGGGTCAGGCTCGCCACGATATGCTCCGGTGGCAATGCACCCAACCTAGCGGCCAACTCATCGACATGGCGCCACAACCCCGGAGCCTGCTCGGGCGTCACGCGCTGGCCAAACATCTCCAGCGGCGTGGGCTCGAACATCGCCAGCATCGGGCGCAATTGCTTGAGCAGCAGCCAGATCGAATACAGGCACAACGCCGCGACTATTCCCAGCATGCCCATCAGCTTCATTACGCCGCTGCCGAGCTTGCCCACATGCCACAGCGCCAGCCCCTCGAAGACCAGCACCAGCGCTACCGTCGCGGCCATTGCCACCACATGACTCACCAACACGTAGGGCAACAGGCGGCTGCCCAGGCTGAACACGCGCAGCAACTGTTCGCGGGACTGCTGCGCGCGGCGTCCGGCCCAATGCGTGCCAGCGAGTGCGGCCAGGCCGATCAACGTCGCGAGCAGCCCGAGGCCGATCACCCAGGGGGCCAGTGCGCGCAAGACGCGGTTGATGCGGTGGGCGGTGGGAAACTCGGCTTCGACCTTCTCCAGACGCGCGAGGGCGGCCTGGACGGTGATCATGCCTTCCGGCGGCGCGACATCGGCCTCGGGTTGCCTGGCCGCCACGGCTTGCAGGGTTTGTTTGTAGAGGTCGGTACTGATGTGCTGGTCGATCATCGCCGTTGTGGCGCGGTCCGCCCGCTGCAACTCCCAGCCGCCGAGGGCGGCCAGCAGCAGCGGGAAAATGACCAGCAGAAAGATGAGTTTCAGGGCGTTCATGGGAGTCCGTTCGCGACGCGTTAAATTTGGGTTATACCGAAAAACGCGCGGGCGGGAGGCCAAAATTTGCCGTGATGTGATGCAAAACGCCTCGGTTGATCAGTGGCCGAGGCGTTGTCGGTGATCGGGTAGCGGGCCATCAGGTCCACCTGCCACAGTGGGGCCTGGGAGACATTATCCTAGGCGCCGGATCGGCGCCCAAGTCGTGATAACCGAACTGTTAAAGAACCGCATCGCCCGTGCTCAGTGTCATTTAACAGCCTCGTAGATCTTCTTACCTATCCATCCGCTAAATGCGTTGCCCAAGGCACCTCCTGCGACAGAGCCTGCCTCAGCACGACGAGGCATGCATCGTTGGTGATGGCGATGAAGAATGCGCATTTCAGCTCTGGGCATATGGGAGAGGTAGTTTTGTTGAATCAGTTGGCGGGTGTTTTTTTGAGAGGAAGAGGGCGGAAGGAAAGCTGATAGTAGGAAAGCGTCCAAAAAATGAAATTGGACGAATTTTGGACGGAGTGGGGTTTTTGGTGGTTTTAGGCGGAGTGTTTTTCTAAACCCCAGAAACCACAAAGCCCCGCATTGCGGGGCTTTGAGATATGGTGCGGCACCAGACGAACGGTATGTTTCGGCGGGGCTAGGTTTTTCGGGCGTCTGGAGTTCGTTGGAAAATTCGGCGTACCCCAACTAGTAACTATAAATAAATCAGCTAGTTATGGCGTTCAGTGGAGTCGAACCCGGAATTCATAGCTTATCAGCACTCTTTACCAGCATTCGACAACCCCCGATCGCGGAATTTGGCCGTGCGTTTTGCAGGTCGCTAAGGGGATTGATGGGCGTTGCATATGGCGTGCGGTCCTGCTGCTATGAGCAGCGGGTGCTGCTGAGCCGGAGGAGAAATCGGGCCGAATACCTAGCGTGTACCTTCCGTGACGGGATCTTCAATCGCCTCAGTCCATTAACCTTGAGCTACGTTGAAGTACGCAATCGAGAGCTAGCTGGCACATTGATTTTGGACATACAATCACGGACTGTTGAATACCTCTTCCGCTATTATTTTCTGTGGAGGGACGGCTCTGGTGACCTGGCGCTCCTTTTTGAGTACCAAGGAAGCTGAAATAGGTGTTGGCTACTCCAGAATAGTGCTATGAAATAAATTAGCACTGTCTGTTTCTAATAGGGATTGATTAAGAGAGCAAAATGGGCGGACTACCTAGACCTAAACCTTCAATTCTGGATAATCTCAAGGTCGCCTTTATTGAGGGGGGCCGAAAAGTTTACTTTGAATCTATCGAAAAACTATATTACACATGGGACTCGCTTCACGGGGAAGTTGAAGTTTTCAATCATCAAGGCCGTCATCTTGGCGCCGCATGCCCAATTACCGGAACTATGCTGAAGCCAGCAGTGCGCGGTCGTAGAATTAATCCAAACTAAGAGGCATTTATGAATTTTATCGAGCAGTGTTTAGCCGGTGATGTCCTCTTAGAGGAAATTGACGAGTATGTGGGGAAATGGCACGACGGGGAAGAAGGAACTGATCAAGAATTGCACGAGTATCTCGGAATGTCTTGGGAGGAGTATTCCTTGTGGGGCACTACCCCTTCGATAATTTCGTACATCATTGCAGCGCGAAGAAAAGGTTGTACTTTTGACGAGGAGTTGAATCGTGAGAGATTTGCACTTGCCGCGCGTGCCAGTACGCCAGAAGAGGCAAAACGGATAGAAAAATGGCTTCGGCAGATAGGGAAAATTTGATGGCTCCCGAAGAGAAGATGGCGGCGCGGGTATTGGCACGTCATTCTTTGACACCACCTTATGATTTGATGGCTCTTGCATGCATTTATGGTGATGTAGAAATCATTCCATTTCCTATCGTTGCCGACGGAGTTACCATTGGAATTGGAGGGGCGGAAAGACCGCAGATTTTGGTTAACTCTTTAGCGCCAGAAGCTAGGAAAAATTTTACCCTAGCTCACGAGCTAGGACATATTATTATTCCTTGGCACACCGGAACCATTGTTTCACACTTAGATGCCGACGCTGATGATTATGAATATTTACAGATGGAAAGCGAGGCAAATAAATTTGCTGCTGAACTATTGATACCGAGTTTATGGCTGAAAGAGAAACATGACAGCTATGAAGAATTTAGTAGTTATCTGAAATACTTAATTAAGGCATCCAATGCTTCTCGTGAAGCTGTTTTGATTAAGGTGTTCAAAACCCTTCAGGTCCCAATAGTTTGTTGTCAAATTGATAGCGATGGATCGCTTATAAAGTTTTATCGAACCGCTACTGCACCTAACACTCCGTCTTTTGAGGGGCGGGATCTTATGAATGATACTATTTTTAGGACAGAGCATAGCTTTGAGTCATTCAAGTTGAATGGGTACTCGTATGTAGCTTGGTGTTTTAATAATAGAGATATTGAGGAAAGCGATTCTCGTCCCTGGCGTGAAGTTCTAGAGCAGATTTTGCTTGAAAGTGGAACTAAGCACCTGAAACCAAGCATCAATGCAATACTTCCGGCGAGGTTTCAGAAGTGCAAGGAGTTAAGTGAGTCAGAAATATGTAGCGCGATCATGCGTACATATGATGGTAGAGAAGGCATTGAAGAGGCAGTTAATCACCCATTATTTGAACAGTATGTCATAAAACGTGTGAAGGAACTTCTCTCAAAGTAATGTCGAATCTGTGTTAGGTTAATATCTCACTAATTATATGTCGGAATGGGCCCAGGCCCAACGCCCTACCTTAGGAAAAGAGGACAGATTTATTTTTGCGCGATTTCAACATGCAAGATTATGGGGGTAAATACGTAACAGTGTTTTCGCAGAACGCGACGTTAAGAGCCTAGGGAGCTCCAAATGATAGTGGTCTATTGCTTAGGTATAGAAAGGGAAATGAATTGGTTATTGGTAGTTTGTCATAAAGAGTATTAACCAAATGAATCTTCCTTCGATATTTTACAAGTACACATCTTCAGAAGTAGGCTTGATCAATCTCAAAACATTTAGACTTCGCTGGTCAGACCCTAGTACATTTAATGACACTGCTGAATTCCAACGCATGCCTTGCTTCAAACCTACAGCAGCTGATGCTCAACGAATGCTCCCTCAGATATTAGTTGAAGCTGCCCAAGCGAAGCGCCAGATCAATGAAAACAATTTGCTTCCTCTGAGAGTAATGCAGCTCGCGGAAGCTCGGCGCCAACTGAAAGTTGGTATCAGTTCTACAGAAGTCATTCAGAATTTAGTCAAGCTGATACCTGAAATCCCTAATGCTGATGTAATTATTACTGATCTACTAGCCCAGATTTACAGTAAGACTCGCCTTGAGACAACCAGAGTACTATGCGTTACCACAAAACCAGATAACCAAGTTTTGTGGGGGAACTACGCCGAGAACCACAAAGGTCTTGTCCTCGGTTTCAGGCACATTGAAGAGTACTCAACGCCGTTACTTGGGGCTGAAAAAGTAATTTACAGCGACGAAGTTTCAGTCGTCGGCTCTGGTCTGGACTTTTTACTTTATGGACCGTCTACAGAACTCAAAAAAAATGCAAGAATTGCGATTACATGCTCAAAAACCAAAGAATGGGAGTATGAGGGAGAGTGGAGGGCAATTACTTACAGGCCGATGGAAAGTGGTAATCAATACAACGACTACTTGTTTTATCCTGAGGAGTTGGAGTCGGTGACTTTAGGAGTTAGAGCGTCTTCAGAGTTGCAAGCTGAGGTGCGGGCTCTTGTGAGTGAACATTACACAGACTGTGTAGTTTATCGCATGCAAGATAATCGGGGCGTTCTTTCCCGACATGTCGTGAGTGAGAAAGGAGCATAACTGAAGGCGACTTACAGGCAGCCAAAGCGAGTGGTCCGTTTTTCTATAGGTTTGTATATTTTAAAAGGAGATAAAATTGAAGTCTAGAGAGCTAAAAACAACACCGGTGCTGATTGTTAGTAATTATGTTATATGTCCGGATTCTTCCGGGAGATGGCTGCACAAGTTTACGCCTGAGAGTACTTCAACTGTATATCAGATGATCGCAAATAAAGAACCTATTTTTCTCGTGGGAGAGCGATACAATATCGGTTACGAATCGGAGTCTGGAATAAATTGGGTTGATATTTCAGCGACTTCTAGAGCAGATGTTGTTGAACCTGCTGTTAGTCACTACGTTGCAAGTAAATTAGGTGAGCAAAGAAGGCATACTGAAACCCAGAAGTCTAATGATCGAGTTGTACACTCTGCAATCGACGGTATGTATCTCGGTAAAAAGTATGCTTGGCGGATTTATGGTATGGCGTTGGCGAGAGATACATTCGATGAATATTTAAACGCAATAGATCATCCAAGAGTCAGCTGTTTGACAGATGGATCACCATCGATAGCTTTCAAAGATGAAGGGATTAGAGTTGCAATGGATGCTTTGATCGCTTCCTGTATTAGAGTTGGAAATGTAGGAAACCGATTTAGCTCGTCTTTGCTACCAAGGAAAAAATGGTTTATGGTCAAAGGACTAGAAGCTATTACTGATAAAAAATAAAGAGAGTTAATTTTATGTTTGTAGGGGCTGCGCACCAATTTGAGAATACCATCGCCCTCTGACGCAGCGGCTCGGCTGGAACAAGGGGTGAGATTCTCGATCAGTTAGGGCGCGGTCTCATCTACACGCTGTAGTGCTTCAACGTGTTCCTGCCTGTTGCGACGAATCAATTCCGGAAGAATCGTAGTTTCCGGTAGCCATAAACCGGCTCTCGCTTGTGAATTCGAGCCTTTGTGTAATGCGCAATATAGATTGCTTTATAATTCGTATTCGGTTTGCATTGCATTAATTTAAGGTGGATTGAGCTATTGCTCATATAAGTGGAGTTCGCTTAACTCCTTATGTTCATCAGCAAAATCTGCCATCAGTGAAAGTATTTTCTCCTTGTTGAAAGGGACGGTGGTTTTGTCGGTGAAATTCATCAAATCTGAAAAATTTATAATTAAAAACTGGGCTAGATGGCGAGGAATTCCATAGTTTTGAAGCTCGATTATTCTCAGATCGGTAGTGCCATACTCTAGAAACTCCGACCAGTTCGGCCCAGACGCTTCCTCTCCAAATCTTGCCTTCAATAGCATGTTGTAGTTTTCAAAATAGCTTCTTATTTTAAATCTAATAAAATTATCGATGTCGGATATTAATCCATTGATCACTATATTCAACTGGCGCTGACTATTTTTATCGAAAGGCTCCAGCTTATCCACCACCCAAATCTCACCTTTTTTGTCGTGATAGTTTAGTGCGCTTTGAATCATCAAGTGGAGTGGCTTAGTGTTTGCCCATTCGGCTATAAGTACGGCGTAATATTTTAAAGTATCCTTTGATCTGTATAACGGGTCTCTGCCAGAAGACTCTTCATGTTCCCAGTTGTACAAAGCACTGAGTGAATTAAGTGCAAATAGGGCGGATTCATAGGTGATATCTTGAGAGAGAATAGATTTATTCAATTCGGTGTCGCTGTAAATATTGTTCTGGTATTCTGCCTTTATTCCAGACGACGACTCTAGTATTTTTTGCGGGACAGAGTTTGAAGAGCTTTTCGATCTTAAAACTGCTTGGGCAGCGTCAGTATTCAAAATAATGTTAGAGCGAAGAACGGAGTCGTCACCTCGAATTTCATGAATCAAAGCAATATTTGCGTAATGCTTCCAGATTCTAACTTGGTCGGCAGATGGACTTTTTATGCTAAAATTTTTACCGGTTAGTGCGGATTCTACGTTTTTAAAGAAATTTCCTTTTCCAGAGATAATTTGTGGTTCTAACTTTGTAATTTCCTTTTTTCTAACAACATTTAAATCGGTAACAGGCTTGTCCCATCTATTTTTTCTTTGTTCGGCTCTAGTACAGATTATATTTCCTGATAACTCTTTGGTGAGTCTGCCTGCCCGACCACATAAATTCCAGAAATCGATATCGGTAAACTTTGTCAAACCTATTGCATTGCTCAATATAAATATATTTTTCGCAGGAAGGTTAACACCTTCAAGGAGGGTAGAAGTACAAAAAATGAAGTCAATTTTTCTATTTTCGAATAACCACTCTACCCTCTCTCTAATACGTTGCGGTAAGTTGCCGAAATGAAAAGCAACTCCTTTTTTTAGACAGTCTATTAGATAATATTTTTTATGAAGATGTTCTTCTATAAGAGAAATAACCTCATTCACCTCAGGGACGTTCTTTGTTGGTAAGGTTCTTGAGAACTCCAATGCTAACTCAATGGTGTCAGACTTAGAGTTGCAGTAAACGATGCTCTTCTCTCCATTGGAAAGTTTACTTATCCAGTGGTTAAGATTGCAGTTGTTAAAATCAACGTCTAAGCCGACTTCAGTCCCTGAGTCGGATAGAAGAATACCTCTTCTCTCTATTAAATCTAGGAAGTATCGATTTTGTGAGACCGGCGAGCTTTTAATACAAAGCGACTCGTCTGAGCTTTTTTCGAATAGTCGCAGAAATATTTCAGGATTCGGTATGTTTGGCGATGCGAAGTAGAGTTTAACGCTTTTTCTTTCTGCTTGGAGAACCGCATGGTAATAAAGTGGGCTTCTCGTATCTTTCTCCGAAACGATCTTGTGCGCCTCATCTATGAATAGATAATCTATCTTCGGATTACTTGGTTCGGAAAGGTAGGAGATAAGGCGTTCTGGTGTGAAAATAAATATGAACTTGTTGGATTCTTTTCTAAATGCACCTGGAATTATTGGGTGCGTTAGTACTTTGTACTGCTGGTACTGTGAGAATTCGGTTTTTATTTGGTTCGCTGCTTGGTTTATGAGTGCCCTGGTTGGTACGAGGAGAGCGATATTATCCGTTCCTTTGTGCTCAGAAATTAGGTGGTGTATGAACGCTTTAATTATAAAAGATTTCCCTATTGAAGTAGGTCCTGAGAAGCTGTAGTGATTGTTTCTTTTTAGATTTTCATAAATTTCATACTGAGAATCAGTAAAAGTGTATTCGCTATTTGGAATTGCGTGAAAGGTTTCCTTTATAATCCTCTCGAACACAACTTCTCGTGGTGAAAGAACTTCATAATTCGAGCTGTCTTCTAAAAATTTTAGCGCGGGAAAGTTTCCCAGTCTTACTAGAATTGGCTTTGCAAAGCTTAGATATGTTTGGTCCTGGTGATTAGTCTCTGATAGAAGACTGACGATCTTATAAGCTTTGTTTTTTGCTTCTGGGTTTTCAGAGCGAGAGAGTATGTCTGCGAACCTTAATGCATCAGTCAGCTCTTTTGGTTGAAGTTCGATGCGAGCCAACTGGAAGAATTTTTGCGCTGAAAGTACCTCTAATTTTACTAAAAGATCAGTAAAGTATTCGTCTTGCAATGCCTGCTGCGAAAGCTCTTCGAATAATTTCACCGTGTTATCTCCTTTTGAATCTCTCTCCTGGTTTTTGTTAGATTGGTGAAAGGAACTACATAAATATAAAAGTCATGCCCGACGAGCTTATACTCATCAATTTTTCTTTCAATATGTTGCAGCCTGTTTGAGATTTCTCCTCTGATCTGTGACTGGATTTTTGTTCTAAATTCTGAGTTTGATAGACTTTTGTCGCTCTGGTCGATGCAAATTTCGTATGCGATAAAAATCCCAAATGCGTCATCTACCTCAAAAGAATTATCTCTTTTAGGGTAAATAATGCTTTTGATAAAATCTTTTTCCTCTGTGTTAAAAGTTTCTTTTTCTAAATGATCGCTAATCAAGCCTTTTTCGTAAGGTAGACCACTTTTTTTTACCCCGGCTGAATTGATTTCGTTCTTGAACTCGTAGATTGATTTGAATGCATGACTGAGTGCTGTAGTCAGATCTTTTTCTGTCTTTGATTCGCCGAAAATTAACTGAAAATTTCCGTCTTTCAGCTTGGCAAAATGCACCCCGTCAGCGCCATTAACGTAGTGGCTTGTAGATGTTTTTAGCTCTAGCTTCGATAGAATCTTTGGGGCTTTTAGATGTGATTCCAAAAAACAGTAGAGCATCAGCTCTCCCAGTTCCCCTTTATTTTGAATGTAGTCTAAGAATTTATCTCTAGCCTTGCGCGAGAGAGCCCCTGGTTTTCCTTGGTATTCAGCCTTAACTTTCCTCGATAAAGAGTAATTAATGAGCGGGTCAATCAGGCTTTCTTGTAACGTAGAATAATTAAATTCGTTAGCATTAATTTTTAGCGAAAAAATATCAACACTGTTTTTGCTGATTTTATAATTTTCTAGATGATCGAACCCGTCTAGGAAATCATTGTTTTCGAGGCTCAAATCCATTCCAAATACCACATCCATGAAGTGAAGTACTGATGCGCATTCCGACCATGCAATGCCTCTGTTGTGTGGCAGCATGCCATCACTGTGCTGAATTATCCAATCCTTCGGTTGGATCAGTATGACGATTGGATGGCTGTGCCTACGCATTGGTCTCGTTCGCACTGATTCAAATCGAATCCCCCGCGAAGTTCTTCATATCTCCGCCCCGCGGGCCTGTTTCTACTGGTAGCCAGGATATGGTTTTGTCGGTTGTTAGCCTTCGCCTAATGGTTGAACTGCCACGACTTTCCTAAGCAACTGGTGAGCAAGCGCACAGTAAGCAGATAGTAATAGCGCGTCGACTTTCCGCGCTTGCTCACGCGATGATCCAGAAACCAGACGAGATGTTTTCGCTGCCAGGTCCATGGATTGTCCTGTTGCCAGCGATCGCTGATCGCTGCTTGAATGGCCATCGCTTGACGAAGGTGGCGCTGGCGGGTGGCATACGAGCCGGTCAGAACTCTCACGAGGAACAGTTCCATATTGAATGGCTTGCTCATGCTCGCCCTCCTATGTAAGCCGACACCACGTCGATACGTCCATGCCCCAGCTCATAGCTGATTTGTGCTCTTGCCTCTCGATCAAAGTTTTGATCAAGGCGGTAACCGTTGATGGGCGCGAGATGCTGGGTGATTTGCTCATAGCGTTCGCAGGCATAGGCTGCGCGCAATTCGTGGAAGCCTTTGAGGCTGTGCTGATGGAGGATATCTCGTGCTGGGCGGACGACAGCCTGTTGGAAGTTTCGGTAGCTTTCATCCGGTGCCAACAGATTGCGGCTACCATCGGGCGAGACACGCTCGGCATAAATCAGTGCATCGCGAACGTGATCATCTACCCTGATCCAGCGAGGTGCCGATGCACCTGAGCGGCCGCCTTTGGTGCCCTCCTGGATGTTGATTTTGCCGAGTTGTTCGGCTTCACATTTCAAGCGTGGCAGGTCGGCCAAGATGGCCTCGCGCAAGCGCATGCCGGTGGCTCGGGCCAATTGCACAATGGCTGCGGCGCGCGGCAGTTGGTATTCGCACAATGCGTTGAGGGCCCCCTTAACCTGTTCACGATCCTGGCCTTGCGGAGTTGTTGAGCGGACGGTGGTGCGCTGCATTCCCAGCGCCCTGCTCGGGCTCGGCACTTTCACATACTGATCACCGCGAAGCGCCGCCATGGTCCGGTTCACGCTGGACAATCGGTTTTGCGCGGTGGCGATGCATATAGCGCCTAGTTCAACTTGCTGACGCAGATGCCCGGCGTAGTTCAGCAAGGTCTGCCGATCAATTTTTCGCGCATCGTTAACCCCCGGCCCATCCTCCGACCGACACCAGCGCACAAACGCCTGCCAACGATCACTGTGCGCCTTGACCGTGCCGTAGTGCCCACCGCCAAACAGATCTTTCAATGCCTGTGGTCCGGCATAACTCAATTGCCGACCATAGCCAAAATTACGCCCGTCCCGTCTACCGACCAATGCCATGACCAAACTCCTCTCGAAGCCACACTTGTAAAACCTTCCCCACGTCATCCCGCCACAAATGTTGAGTGTTATCAGGGATCAAGGCCCCTGCGACCTGTGAGGGTTGTCCACTAACGCGGGACTGGCGGCTCTTTACGACCGGGAGCTTGGGCATCTCATGATCTGGCCTTCTGAGCACTTCCGAGGAAGTGGGCGGGTGGAGGCTGCACTGGCTGACGAGACCGGCACCGCGAGATCCTGAGTCGGGTGAAGGCAGTGAAGCGATGACCGGGGCATGCCTGACTGTCAGTCAGGTGCAGTCCATTCCGTGGGCTGCGGCACCATCATCTGCATCGCTATTGCTGGTGACTTCGGTGTTTGTCGCGCCGATTGTCGCGAGGGGAAATGCCGCAAAGCCTTGTACGAGTTGGGCTGCAGCAGCGGTAGGAGCGCCCGTCTCTTTCCGGAAGAAAGAGACGGGCGCAGGTTGGCGCAAGGAAATGGCCAAGCGGGTAGGTTGCTGCAGGGCAGCTATGAAAGGGGATGAGTTGCCGCAGTGGGCACACTGGTAAAAGTAGGCATCCATCACATCGCTGTGACCGTGCGAGCCGCCGGACGCTAATCGCACTTTGGGAGAACCACCATGATGTGGCGTAGCCTTAAAGGTTCTGGCTACCTGGGTTGCTGTCAACGACAGCGCTTTGCCCGATCTTTTCTACGCCTGTGGATAATTTGGGTCAAGGCTCGAATTTTCGGCAGTTCTGGGGCTGTGGATGAAATTATCCACCGGTGGAAATATGTGGTTTTCCACAGACAGTTGCGTGGGCTTTAGATTTTTTAAGGGAGGTCCATCCAAACAGGGCGGCTTTGCAGCCCTGTTTGGATGGACCCGCGTGGCAGAGCAGATTGCGAATGTCTTACGGATGTACGCTTACTTTGCTGCGGCACTTTAAAAGCCAAAGCAGTGTTAGCGCCGTCGGCCAAAACAGCGTGTTGAGAACGTCGTGAGCGCTTGCCTGCCATCGCCAGTATCCGAAGCTTCCAATATCGTCTCGCCGATCCACCCACTCGCCTGCACACGCAATGATGAAAACAACCAGCCAGCCAAGGTATGGCCTGAATCGTCGGGTGCCGATGATCAACGTTAAATAGATCGCCATGCCCAAATATATATGCAACGCGTCTTTTGACAGTCCGGTTGCCGACACCATGACGAGCTTGATGCTTTGTGCGGTTGAGATATCCATATCAATTCCTCCTCTCTGCGCCAATGCCAGGCTTCGCCTTTATCCGAGTAACGTTATCTCCAATCTGGTTGGCAAATTCGTGCGGAGTGACATGCTCCTGCCGGTTGGCCTCTAGGTACCGGCTCCACCAGTTCATGATCAGCCTGCGCTCCTCGATGAACTCGGCCTTGTGGATGTAAGCGGCGCGGACGTTGTTGCGCTCCTTGTGGCTCATCTGCCGTTCAATAGCCGTCTCCGACCACAATCCTGACTCGATCAGTGCGCTGCAGGCCATCGAACGAAATCCATGCCCGCAGATATCGGTTTTGGTGTCGTATCCCATCGTCCGAAGCGCGTTGTTCACGGTATTTTCGGACATGGGCTTCCAGGGTTTGGCATCCCCTGCGAAGACCAATGCGAATTTGCCTGTGAGTGCATGGATTTTTTCGAGTAGCGCCACTGCTTGCGGCGATAAGGGTACTAAATGGATGTCCCCTGCCATCTTCGTACCCCTTGTGGAAAAGGGTACGCCCTCCAACGCGGGCCGAGTGTCCGGTATCTCCCAGACGCCGCGCTTGAGGTCGAACTCGCTCCAGCGGGCGAAACGCAGCTCGCTGGATCGTACAAACACATGCAGCGACAGCATGACCGTCAGCCGTGTAAGTGCCCGGCCTTTGTAAGTGTCGATCCGTTCCTGTAGTTCCGGCAGTCGCGATAAGGGTAGAGCGGGGCGATGTACCACCCGCGGGGCTTTGATCAAGCCTTCGAGGTCGTAAGCAGGGTTTGCGGTGATAAGCCGGAGGCGTTTTGCCTCGCGCATGATGCTCTGCAGGTAGTTTTGTACCCTTAAAGCTACGTCTATCGTTCCGCGCTTCTTGATCGCTTCCAAGGGCTGCATGAGGTCATGGGTGTCGAGGTCGACAATGGCGCGGGCGCCGATCAGCGGGAACACGTGAGTTTTGAGGCGGCTCATCACTGTCTTGGAATGGCCTGGTGCCCACTTGGCCGACATTTCCGTATGCCAGTCGAGGGCAACGCTTTCAAAGGTTCTGCCTTTGATTACGGCTTCCGCCTTGGCTTGGTGCTTGGTCTCTATAGGATCAACGCCATCCGCCAGCATTCGCTTAACTTCCAAGCGCTTGCGGCGCGCATCGGCGAGGCCAACGACGGGGTAGTTGCCGAACGAGGTCAGTCCTTCGCGTCCGTCAGGTTTGACGTAACGGAGCCGCCAGCCTTTGCGGCCATTGGGTTGGACTAGGAGGTAGAGGCCATCGCCGTCGAAAAGCTTGTAGGCGCGGTCTGTAGGTTTTGCCAAGCGGCAAGCTGCGTCGGAGAGCGGAGCTGTGGTGCGCGACATAAGGGTACTCCCTTTTATCGAAGTGACCTGTATCCCAAACTCTACCCTTAAAACGGTTGGAATCCACCAGTTTCTGACGGAAACCGATGGAACGCCAAAACGAAAAAACCCGCCAGAAGGCGGGTTTTTCGGGGGTTCCAGAGATTTTGAAAGCATTCTCTGGAACCTTGTATGGTGCCGGCACCAGGAGTCGAACCCGGGACCTACTGATTACAAGTCAGTTGCTCTACCAACTGAGCTATACCGGCGTGTTGGGCGACGATTATAGCGACTGCCAAGGTTCTGTAAACCCCTGAAATCTGACTATTTTTGCGAAAACCCCAGTTTTCCCATCGTCCCCCTGTATTTCCCCGCAATCACCGCTCGTGCATCGCCTCGGCCCGGGACTTGATGATCGGTTTGAGCAGGTAGCTCAAGATGCTCTTCTTGCCGGTGATGATGTCCACCGAGGCCACCATGCCGGGGATGATCAGCAGTGGCTTCTCGTCCGTGCCCAGGTGGCTGCGGTCGGTGCGCAGTTTGATGATGTAGAAGGTGTTTTTCTTCTCTTCGTCCATCACGGTGTCGGCGCCGATCTGTTCGAGTTTGCCTTTGAGGCCGCCGTAGATGGTGTAGTCGTAGGCGGTGAATTTGATCATGGCTTCTTGGCCGGGGTGCAGGAAGGCGATGTCTTGCGGGCGGATTTTTGCTTCTACCAGGATCGTGTCGTCCAGCGGGACCACTTCGGCCATGTCGCTGCCAGGCTGGATCACGCCGCCGACGGTGTTGACCAGCATCTGCTTGACGATGCCGCGCACGGGCGAGGTGACCATGGTGCGGCTGACGCGGTCTTCCAGGCCCTTGGAGGTGGCTTGCGCCTTGCTCAGCAGGGTGCGCGCTTCGTTCAGTTGGGCGAGGGCCTCGCTGCGGAATTTGCCGCGGGTTTCGTCGATTTTGCGTTGCACTTCGTTGATCGCCGCCTGGGCACGGGGGATGGCCAGGGTGGTGCCGTCGAGCATGCCGCGGGTTTCAACTTCCGAGCGCTTGAGGCGCAGGACTTCTACCGGAGAAATTGCGCCCTGGGCGACCAGCGGTTCGGACATGCCGATTTCCTGGCGCAGCAGGTTCAGGCTGTTGCGGTACTGTTCCTGCTTGGAGCTGAACTCGCGTAGCTCCTGCTGGCGTTGCAGCAGCTGTTGTTGCAGCCCGCCCACTTCATCGGCCAGTTGCTGGCGGCGGCTGGCGTACAGCGATTCTTCGCTCGACACCTGATTGGGCACGGCCTTGCGCGCGGCGTCGGTGATCTTCAGCGGGCGGTCGTCGACTTCCGCGCTGAGACGTTCCACACGCAGCTCCATGGATACGCGTTCGGCTTCGGTTTCGCCGACGTTGGAGGCAAAGCGCGTGTCGTCCAGGCGGATCAGCGGCGCGCCGGCTTCGACGATCTGGCCTTCGTGTACGTAGATCTGGGCGACGATGCCGCCCTCCAGGTTCTGGATCTTCTGGATGCGCGAGGACGGAATCGCCTTGCCTTCGCCCTTGGTCACTTCGTCGATGATCGCGAAGTGGGCCCACAGCAGCAGGAACACGAAAAAGCCGATCACGCCCCAGATGGTCAGGCGCACGATGCGCGGGGCGTCGTCGATCAGGGCTTTTTCGACTTCGGGCAGGGGCTGGCCATCAAGCGAGGCGCTGCCCTTGAAGTAGCGGAAGATCACATCTTTCCAACGGCCTGGGCCGGACTTAAGCAACACTGATCTGCCCCTTTTTCAGCGCTTCCATAACGGCCGCTTTTGGACCGTCCGCGAGTATCTGGCCACGGTCGATCACCAGCAGGCGATCCACCAGGCTCAACAGCGAGGCGCGGTGGGTGACCAGAATCACCGTCTTGTTTTCGATGACGGCTTGCAAGCGCTGTTTCAGGCGCTCTTCGCCAGTGTTGTCCATGGCGCTGGTCGGTTCGTCGAGCAGCAGGATCGGTGGGTTCAGCAGCAGCGCACGGGCCAGGGCGACGTTCTGGCGTTGACCGCCGGAGAGGTTCTGCCCGCGCTCGCCCACCTGCAACTCATAGCCTTGCGGGTGCAGCCTGGCGAACTCGTGCACGCCGGCCAGTTCGGCGGCTTGCAGCACCATTTCGTCGTCCACGTAGCGCGCACCCGAGACCAGGTTGTCACGCAGGGTACCGGCCAGCAGCTGGATGTCCTGGGCGACGTAGCCGATGTTGTGGCGCAATTCGCTGACGTCGATCTGGCGGATGTCTACGCCGTCCACCAGCAACGAGCCGGAGTCCGGCTGGTACAGGCCCACCAGCAGCTTGGCCAGCGAGCTTTTGCCCGAGCCGCTGCGGCCGATGATGCCGATTTTTTCACCGGGACGAACGTTCAGGTTGATCCCGTGCAGGGCCTGGTTCTGCTGGTCCGGGTAGGTAAAATTGACGTCGCGGAAGGTCATCGCGCCTTGCAGCGTTTTACGGCTGAGGGGGCGTTCGTCGAAGTTGCGTTCCTGCGGCAACTCCATCATCTGGTCCACCGAGACCATCGTCACCTTGGCTTGCTGGTAGCGTGTCAACAGGCCCGACAGCTGGGCCAGCGGGCCGAGTGCACGGCCGCTGAGCATGTAGCAGGCCACCAGGCCGCCCATGCTGAGGGTGCCGTCGATGATCTGGTACACACCAAAGATGATCATCGCCACGCCGGCCAGTTGTTGGATCAGCAGCGTGATGTTCATCGCCAGGCCGGACAGCACCTTGACCCGCAGTTCCAGGCGGCTGAGGGTGCCAATGGTTTGTTCCCACTGGTACTGGCGCTCGCTTTCGGCGTTGTTGACCTTCACCGCATCCAGCCCGGCGAGGGTTTCGATCAGGCTCGACTGGCGCTCGGCGCCCAGGGCCATGGTGCGTTCAAGTGTCGCGGTCAGCGGTTTTTGCAGGAAGTGCCCGATGCCCAGGGCCAGCGGGAAGGCGACGATGGGAATCCACACCAGGTGGCCGCCCAGCAGTGCGATCACCGCGAGGATGATCAGGGTAAAGGGCAAATCGATCAGGCTGGCGAGGGTCAGGGACGTGAGGAAGTCACGCATCCCCTGGAACTCGTGGATGTTGGACGCATAGCTGCCGACGCGCGCCGGGCGCATTTTCATCGACATGCCGACGATGCGTTCGAACAGCGTCGCGGAGATGATCAGGTCGGTTTTCTTGCCCGCCAGGTCCAGGCACAGGCTGCGCATGCTCTTGAGCAGCAGGTCGAACAGGTAGGCGCCGCAGATACCGATGGCCAGTACCCACAAGGTGGCGGTGGCCTGGTTCGGTACGACGCGGTCATACACGTTCATCACGAACAACGGCGCGGCCAGGGCGATCAGGTTGATCACCAGGCTTGCGGCGATGGCGTCGGCGTACAGCCAGCGTGAACGTTTGAGGGTGTCTTTGAACCACGAGCGTGCGCGTGGAATCAGGGTGCCGCTGGTGACGTCAAATTTGTGCTGTGGCTGGGCGAAGAACACCCGACCACTGTAATCCTGGCTCAGCACTTCTCGGCTGACTTGCACCTCACCGCCGTCGCTTTCGCTGAGCAGCAGGCGGGCGGTATCACCCTCCCAACCCAACAGCACCGCACTGCGGCCTTCCTTTAATAGCAGCAAGGCCGGCAAGGCGATGGACGGGATCTGCTCCAGCTTGCGCTGTAGCAACCGCCCCTGCAAACCCGCCCGGGCTGCTGCACGCGGCAGCAGATCGGCGCTCATGCGTTGGCCTGCCAGAGGCAGGCCGGTGGTCAGCATGGCCCGGCTGGCGGGCTTGTAATGCAGGGAGCAGAGAGCCAACAACCCATCTAGCAATGGGTCGTCGTGCTGAGTGCGCGGGTCATGGTTGAGTTGCGCCACACCAATTTCAGGATCCAAGCTGACTCTCTCTTAAGCGGTTTTGTGGTTCAACGCCGTCAAGAATCAGTTCATCCCTGGCAGGTTTACCGACGGTTTAATATCGTTTTGCACAACTGATGCCATCGGAGCCACCACGCCCTGACTTCTCAGCAGTTGGCCCATGTCGGCCTTGATACGGTACTGCGTGTAAGTTTGCAGGCTTTTGATCTGTGCCAAGCGCTGCTGGGCGGTGAACAATTCGTTCTCGCTGTCGAGCAAGTCGAGCAGTGTACGCTCACCGAGGCTGAACTGCTGCTGGTACGAGGTCCGTACTTTGGTGCTGCGGTCAACATACTGCTGCGCGATCGGCACTTGCTGGGTGGCGTTGTTGTAGGCGTTCCACGCCAGGCCCAGCTCTTCGTTCAGTTGGCGCAGGGCGTTGTTGCGGATGTCCAGTGCCTGGCTGGCCTGGGACGCCTTCGATTGCAGGCTGGCCTTGTCGCTGCCGCCGTTGAACAGGTTGAACTGCATGTTCAGCATCGCGGAGTAGCCATTTTCATGACCTTCCTGGCCGCCGATGTTGTTGTTGGCCGAACGCTGCAGCACCGCATCAAAACGTGGGTAGAAGGTCGACTTGGCGGCTTCGTACTGCTTCTCCGCAGCGGCGATGTCCGATTCGGCCGAGCGCAATACCGGGCTGTCGGCAACCATCTGGCGGCGTGCTTCTTCCAGGCTGGCCGGCAATTCGGTCACCACGCCCGTAGGCCTTTCAAGCTGGTCCGGTTCCTTGCCGACAACACTGAGGAAGTTGGTGTTTGCGTCAGCCAGGTTGGTCTGCTCGGTGATCAGGTTGTTTTGCGCTTGAGCCAGACGGGCTTCGGCCTGGTCCATGTCCGCCATTCTTCCGACGCCACGGCTGGTGCGCAGTTTGATCTGGTCAAAAATACGTTCGTGGCTCTTCAGGTTGTCTTCTGCCAGTTGCACCATCTCGCGACGGGTCAAGACATCCAGATAAACCTGGGCAACGGTCAGCGCGGTGCGCTCGGAGGTGTTGAGCAGCGCATAACCACGGGAGTTGGCGGTGGCTTGTTGGCGGCCGACTTCATTGACGGTGCCAAAGCCCTGGAACAAATTTTGTTGCAGGCGAATGGTCGACTCGCCGCGGTTCAGGTTCTTCCAATCATGGCTGTTGCTGTTGGCGCGCGTCGTGGTGTTGTCGGAGCTTTCACGGCCATAGCCGCCCAACAGGTCGACTTTAGGCAGGTAGCCGCCCTGGGCTTCGCGTACCTGATAGTCGGCAGCAATGCGTGCATTAATAGCTGCCTGAATCTCCGGGTGATTTTTCACCGCATCTTGCATGGCTTCAGGCAGGGTTTGGGCCTGGACGAAACTGGCGGCTAAAGCAAACGGCACAGCTTTAAAAAGGTGCAAACGCATTCTGATTCTTCCCCGGGGATGGTTGCCTGAAAAACGCAACAGACGTGAAATATTGCATTGGAATTGGCAACCGAAATGACTGCTTGTCATAGGAACCTGGTAGTCCAAACAGAAAGTCGCGTGCCGATTAAATATCAATGTGACATTACTGGGCGGATTGTTTAGGATGGCGCCAAATAGGTCAATACCTTGACGGAAAAGTAATTTGCTGAATCAAACAACAAATTATTGACGCCAAATTTATCACATACAGTTAAGTACTCCAGCTATCGAATCGGCATAGGTAATGAGGCCGGTCTCCATGATGGATACCTCGAACGGTAATACACGGAGAGTCTTTTATGAGCAGCGTTGCGGTCGTCAAAAGCATTGTCGGTCAAGTGTTCGCGGTATCCCCGGAAGGGATTCGTCGCCTGCTTGTAGAAGGGGATCGCCTGCTCTCGGGTGAGCAAGTCGATACCGGCGCATCGGGCGCTGTCTCCCTGGAACTGGCCGACGGCCGCACCATTGACCTGGGGCGTGACACTCAGTGGAGCGCAAACGCTCCTGACTCGGTCACCGACCTCAGCGCCGCCACTGCCCAAGCCGCACCGTCCGTTGCCGAACTGCAGCAAGCCATCGCCGCCGGCGCCGACCCGACCCAAGACCTCGAAGCCACCGCCGCCGGCCCGACCTCCGCAGGCGCAGACGGCGCCGCGGGCGGCGGCCACAGCTTTATCGTGCTGGAAGCCACCGCAGGCGTGGTTGACCCGACCATCGGCTATCCGACGAACGGTCTGAACGCCGCCAGCGCCACCACCGCCCTCGATACCGGTGCCACCAACAATGGTGTCGACCCGCGTAACGTCACGATCACTCTGACCGCCACGCCGACCATCACCGAAGCCGGTGGCGTCGTCGTTTACACCGTATTCATCACCCAGGCGCCGACCAGCGACCTGACCGTCACCCTGTCCAACGGCCTCTCCGTGGTGATCGCCGCCGGCCAGACTTCGGGCGCGCTGAACGTCACCTTCGCCGGTAACGACACGCCTTACCTGGACGCCTCGTCGATCTCCGCCACCATCGCCGGCACTTCCGGCGGCGGCAACCTGATCATCACCACCGACCCGGCGCCGGCTGTTACGCAGATCACCGACACCATCGACACCACCACCGTCACCCTGACCGCGACCGCCTCGGTGAATGAAGGCGGCCAGATCGTCTACACCGCGACCGTGACCAACGCGGCGCAGACCGACGTAGTGATCAAGCTGTCGAACGATAAGACCATCACCATCGAAGCCGGTAAAACCACTGGTACGGTCACGGTCGACACACCTGCCAACCTGGCCGACGGCAAAGACCTCACTGTCAGCGCCACCATCACCAGCGCGACCGGCGGTAACTACGAGAACCTTGCGATCAATCCGCAGGCGGCCACTTCGACGGTCGTTGCCGTGGATGATCCGAGCGTATTGAAGCCCGATACCAACACGATTGCCGAAGATACCCTCGCCACTGGCAACGTGCTGAGCAACGACAGCGACATCGACAACGTGTTGACCGTGGCCACCTTCCAGGTGGGCGGCAATACCTATAACGCCGGTCAAACCGCCAACATCGAAGGCGTGGGCAGCATCACGATTGGCACGGATGGCGCGTACACCTTTACGCCGATCAAGGATTACAACGGTGAGGTGCCAACGATTGGCTACACCACCAACACCGGGTCCAGCAGCACGCTGAACGTGACGGTGACGCCGGTTAACGATGCCCCAGTGATTCAAGTAACGGGCAACACCCTGGTCGAAAACACCGCGGTCGCCGGCAGTGTGGCGGGCACCTTTGTTGCCAGCGATGCAGAAACGCCAGCTGACCAGCTGAAAATCGCGTTCACCGGCGACAGCAACAAAGATGGCTACTACGCCATCGACGGCAACAACGTCGTCCTGACCCAGAAGGGTGCAGACTTCGTTAACGCCGGCAACCAACTGCCGCAGATCGGCCTGACCGTTACCGATGCTGACAACGTCAGCACCACCGCTACCGGCCAACCAACCGTCACCCTGCAAAACGATGTGCCGGTGATTGAAGTCACGGCCAACACCATTGTTGAAGACACCGCGACAGCGGGCACCGTCGCCGGTACCTTCACCGCCACCGACGAAGAGACGCCGCGTGATGGCCTGACCATCTCCTTCACCGGCAACAGCAACGCCGACGGCTACTACGCTATCTCCGGCAACAACGTTGTGCTGACCCAGAAAGGCGCGGACTTCGTTAACGCTGGCAATCAATTGCCGAAGATCGACCTGACGGTTACCGACCCTCAGGGCGCGAACTCCACAGGTTCCGACCAACCGACCGTCACCCTGCACAACGATGTGCCGGTGATTGAAGTGGTCGCCAACACCCTGGAAGAAAACTCTGCCACTGCGGGCACCGTGGCCGGTACCTTCACTGCGACCGACGAAGAGACGCCGCGTGATGGCCTGACTATCTCCTT